>NZ_JJQY01000105.1:0-26408 GCF_000979295.1 Methanosarcina sp. 1.H.T.1A.1
ACGTAGTAGATGATCCTGAACAAAAATCAAATGTAAGTAACGTAGTAGATGATCCTGAACAAAAATCAAATGTAAGTAATGTAGTAGATGATCCTGAACAAAACACAGATGCACGTAATGTAGTAGATGACCATAAACAAAAAACAGAGGCAAGTGACGTAGTAGATGATCAGGAACAAAAAACAGATGCAAGTCCCGGAGTAGATTGTCAGGAAAGCTCTAAAGTTAACTCTGAACAAAAAACAGATGTAAGTAATGAAAAAAATATCGGAGCGAAAACTGAATCAAAAACCGAAGCATACAACGGCACAAAATCCCTCGAAAATGGGGAAGTGAATCCTGAAATAAAAGTATACAACTGGAAAGACAGCGCAGAAAACGAGTCGGTAATACCTGAGATAAAATCAGAGGGTAGTAGCTGGAACAATCTGAAACTCATACAATCATATCCCTATTCTCTTCGTTCATTTTATACTGTAAACGAGATCGTGAAGATAATCTATAGAGGGCCTGAAACTCTCGGACAGCAGAGAATTGACATATATCTTGTCAAGGAAAAAAGTTCGTACCTTCCTGAAAATGCCATTTCAAACGGCATAAATGAAAACACGATCCCTCTTGATGATGTTTTCAATAATAATACAGAGTCTTACATCCAGATACCTACGACTTTGAACAAATACGGAGACTTATCTCCCCTAAATGTTGGTTCTCTTCCTGCTGGCAGTTACTGGGTCCTTATAACCCTCGCAGGAAACGAAACCAAAAAGCCTGAATCCGAAAAAGAGATTCTTTTAGTGAACTATTTCGAAGTTCTCAAATACGAACTGGAAGCCGGAGTTCCGTATACCCTCGAAGAAGGCGAAAGTTTTGAAGTCAATCTGAACCTGAAGAATGCACCTGCTCAGAAGAATTATACGTACTGGGCTGTACTGATAAGGGAAGATGCCTATACAACATATGAAGGTACAAATCCAGGCGGGATGAATATCGGAATCAGGCCTATCGTGAACGGGATCGATATTATCAGGAGTTTAGAAACCAGTTTGATAAAATCTGAGTCCGAAACCGGAAAAGGAGAACTTGAGAGCAATATCCAGACCCTTATCGGAAAAGGCAACGGCATGATAAGTATAGGCGAAAAAAACCAGAGCATCCTTTCCCTAAAAAGCTTCGAACTTCCTCCCGGAGACTACCTCCTCCTTGCAGGTGCCTATGAAAATGACGAGGGCCTTGCAGGTATAGCCCAGAAAAAACTGAGGATCTCCGCCGAAAACTCATACGGGTCAGGCTCGAAATCCACCTCAGGAAATCAGATCTTCGGCAATATCTCTCCAAGAAAATACACAGTCTCTTCCTTGCTGGGAATTAACCCCCATCTCGAAACTCCAGACGTATTCATATCCAAAGATATCAAACCCTATATTCAGGCAAGAGCATCAGTAGAAGTCGTAAGAAATCCTCCAAAAATCCCCTCCTTCCTGCTAGGTTTTTCAGGAACCCTCCTGATCGGGCTTGCTGTACTGAGGAAATATAGATAAAACCGAAAAATCACATTGCGGGCGGCCACTTCACCCTAAACAGGCCGTCCGACAATTACTGATAGACTTTTTTTTCTTTTTCAGTGACGATTGAAAATTAAAGCTGGGAATCCTTTAAAAGTATCTCTTTCTGGGGGGACTGCGTACTAAGATAACCCACTAATTGTAGTTAGCTTGTGATTTCCATTTTCTAACATCTTTCTCTATCATTTGAGAGGATTCTTCTAAAAACAGTTGTATATTTCCTTATTTCCAGCACCTGTTTTCCAGGCAATCTGCCGCCAATTCCGTCTCCCACTCAACAAATATATATTACTCTTAAAGTATCTTTTATTCATGACCCTTGAGCCCGTGCATATGCATAAGATCTCGGAGCTTGCAGAGAGGATTGACCGTTCATTTGAGTTTGAGGAAACCAGGACGGCTGTAGATATTTATTCTCTGCTTGAGGAGTTGAAGATTGACGGGAAGGTCATCCTGAAGGCCGTGGGCAGGCTCTTTCGGGGGATGGTCAGGACCGAACTGATGGCACAGGGCGAGGACCCATATCCGGTTACTTATGCCTGTGACAGCGGGAGCACGAACCCGAAGACTTATGACAGCGGGCTTTTTGTGGATTTTTGTCACTGCGGGCTGGCTGCAACACCTACTGATCTTGATCTACAGAGGTGCAGGACAATTGTTTGTGCTGCTTATTCCTCTTCGCAGAGGATAGCAATGCAGGCGACATCAGGCTGGGAAACTTTTGATGAAGGGCTTGGGAGGGCAAAGCTGGTCACAATTGCTCCGGACGAGCTGAAAAGAAAGGCTCCTGACATGGTGCATAGTTTTGCCATGTACCTGGCAGAATCCGAGCACATGCTTTTTATGAAGGACATGCTGGAGCCGGAGAGCTTTTTCATAATTGACGGGCCTATTTATCCGAAACAGCTCATGTACTGGATGGTGCTGGACGACGAGGAAGTGCAAGTCCGGCAGAACAATGACGCCCGAAAAATCCTTCAGAATTACATTGATATTATGGATCATTTTCTGGAAAAGCAGAAACCTGTGATAGGATTTGTAAAAAATCCGACTGACGTGCAGATCATGGACAGTGTCCGGAAGAAAAGGGAAGCTTTTGACCTGCCCTGGATGCTTGACGCTCAGTTTTTCCGAAACCTCCTCTCCCCTCAGAAAGTTGATAGCCCATCCGGGCAGGGGCATGATGGGAGGAATTCCAAAAATAACGGGAAAAACGGTAAGTTTAACGGTTCCAGAAATACTTATATTACTTACACCAACTGGTTTTTACAGCCCAACAGGTTTTACGAGAAGCTGCTTAACGGGACTTCCCCTCTTGCAGCCGGGGACACGCTCCAGCAAAAGCTCAGGCATAAGTTTTCGCCTGAGGATTATGCCCTCTGTTTCTTCATGCTTTACGTGCCTTCTACAGATGTGGTTTTTAAGGTTGAAGCTCCTTATGGGCTTATTAAGGATGATTCCCTGCGCATGCAAATTACCAAAAAAGTGCTCTTTGACCTTTCTCTGCATGGGTTTCCCCTTACCCTCACAAAGGCAGACCACCTCGCAAAAATCAGGAAAGTGGAGAGGGGAGAGATCGATAAATTCTTTGAAAATATGAGTCCTGATATCACTTATAATGACACTCGGTGGGGTAATATCAATGAAATATGAAGATTCCGATATTCTGGCTTTTATTTCCGATAAGTCAAAACCGACTTCTGCTCCTGAAAAGGATGCCGGATCAGAAGAAATTGCAGGATCAAAGGAAAGTCCCGAGAATGAGGCGAAAGGCCCGGAAAAGAAATACCTGGAAAAGGATCTGCTTACGGAAGCCTCCGGTCCGGACTCGCTGCCAGCTTTTGAAGAATTCCCTGTTCCTTCAGCTGAGGCTCCCATGGAAGATGACCCGCAGAACTCTTTTTTCCCGGATGGTTCTTCCATTTCCCGGCTTTCCGGAAAAGACGAACTTCCATTTGAAGCATTTGATGACTATGATATCGGAACCTCCAGAGTTACTCCCTCTCTGGATGAAGCTTTCGGGATCGTCACAACCGGCATAGAGCCTCTGGAAATAACCCCCTCCGGAGCTACAATTACAGGATACATTGCTTCTGCCCGCAGGAGTGAGATCCGGCTCGGGACATATGTTGTTGTGCCGTATGAGGGTGGAGAAAAACTCTTTGCAAGGGTAGGAAAACTTCAGTACAGGCAGGAGTTTGCCGTAGATGATGCAACTGAAATCCACTCGAGGCGCATGCTGAATGCCCGGGCAAGCCCTATGAATGAGGCAGACTACAAGTTCCTTGCCTGCCTTGACCCCCTTTGCATCCTGTACCGGAAAAAAGCAGACAGCGCACTCACGCGCAGGATGGCAGACAGAATTCCCCGTCCGAACACTCCCATACTGCCTGTAACGGACAGGCTTGAAGTCCAGACGGGCCTGAACATTCCGGAAGAGGGTGTTTTCCTCGGGCACCTCAGCGTTGGAGGAGAACTTGTAAAGACCCACTCAGAGCCCGAAACAGTTGCTTATTACCTGAGAAACGACTATTTGCTGGGCGACCCCCTTATTTTCAGGCATATGCTGATCTGCGGGAGCACGGGAACAGGAAAGACTTTCCTCTCAAAAAACATCCTGCGCCAGTTCATGACTGAAGACAACAGGTATCGGCTGCGGAATTCTCCCGATAAAGCCCAGAAAAATCCCTGCCTGGTAATCATGGACCCGCAGGATGAATATTCTCAGCTTTTTGAGGATAACGAAACCCTTACCGAAGAGGATAAATTCAGGTTTGAATCCGAAAATGTCACTTATGGCAGGATTCAATCCACAAAGGCTTTTGTAGCAAAGGTCGAAGGGCAGAAATATCCCGGAGATAGGTCAAGGGCAGAACAGGTCGAGTTTACAATTCCTTTTTCTCTTGTGGAATACAACTCCTGGCTGATTGCGGCAGCCGGGATGTCCGAACTTCAGCATATAGGGCTTGAAGTGCTCCTCGGGGACTTTTTTAAATCAAGCGTTCCCCATACCTACCTGAACTTCATTAGCCATATTGAAAATGAAGGTACTCGTTCCGACTATGTTGACAGTGGAAAACTGCATGAGTCCTCTTATGATGGAATCGTGCGGAGAGTAAAAAGCCGCTTTTTCTCAAAGGTTTTTGACCAGGATGCAACTCCAATCACCGAAATCCTGGACAAAATCTTCAAGCCAGGGCAGGTTTCGGTTTTCCCAACCGAGTACATAAGTTCTCCCAGAATCAGGGATCTCATAGTGCTCACAATCATGAGCCTGATTGTTGACAATAAACTCAGCACCTCGGGTGTAGAGGCGATCAAAGAAACTCCAATAATCCTGGCACTTGATGAGGCTCACCGCTATCTTTCCAGTGCAAACGGTGAACATTCCCGCCTCATCATCTCCCGTTTCGCAGATGCAGCCCGCCAGGGAAGAAAAGAAGCTTTGGGGCTTTTTTTGATCACTCAGGACCCTCAGGATATTGATGACACCGTCTTCAAGCAGGTCAACACAAAGCTGATCCTTAACCTCAATAATGATGCTGCAATCTCAGCCTTAAAAGTCCCTAAAGAATACGAACGCAGGATTCCCTATCTCAAAAAAGGGCAGATGATAATCCACAGCCCTGACAACAGTGATATTGTGGAAATCCTCGGGCTTTCAAACTGCGTTGTGAGACACCGCTAAGAGAATACAGTCCACAAAAAAGGAAATGCCAAAATGTTTAAGACCTGATCCTGAAAGGGGATGTCAGTACATGCCCTTACTGGGCAGGCATGTACTTTTTCCTCTCTGCCGGGCAATTTTTATTCCCGGCATTTTCTTTCAGGTTTTGTTTTTTCAGGTTTTATCTTCTTTTTGCCGTTTCAGAGTTTTTCGAAAAGCAGCATATTGTCCAGAACAGCCTGGATATTCCAGTATACATAAGTTCTATAGGCTTCGGAGTCGACGATGTCGTAAATTGCCATGCCTCCGACATTCCAGGAAACTCTTTTGATAAGTTCGCTCTCTTGCAGTTTGTCTACGAACGCTTTGAGTTTGCTGAAGTCATCGATACTTTCTCTCCAGTCCGCAGCCCTCAGTCCGCTGTCTCTGTCTGCGTTTGCCATTTCCATCTTCTGCAGGGCAAATGCATATATCTCGAGCAGGTCGATGTTTGCAGGCGAGACGTTCCTGACAATCGGGGCCCCTTCTCGCATACTTTCTTTCAGCCTTTCCGTAAATGCAAAGAGGTCGTCGGATGTCAGGGTCTTTTCGGCTATCTTTCCTTTTAATGTTTCAAGAGTCTGTTTCATGATATTTTACCCCTACATAATATGGCTCACATAGTCTTATTTTTAAGGGTGAGTTCCAGGGAGTAGTTCATTCACACCTAAAATAAGTAATAAGTTTTCTATATTAAAATGATTCTAAATCAGTTAGTTCTATGAGTTATTCACTCACACACCTAAAACAGGATTATCTGTTTTCTGTATTAAAATTACCCGTCATTTATAAAGATACAACTTAAATATTAATATTTTTCTATTGTAATTCTCAAAAATAATATCTTTTACGCTGTAAACTGAAGTAATTTAACTATTAAACAGACATTTCCTTTCCAGGATTTTATCTAAAAGATTAAACATTTTATCTAAAAAATCCAGGATTTTATCTAAAAGATTAAACATTTTATAAAAAAGATAAAAAATGATGGGATAGCGCGGATTTGAACCGCGGTCCAAGCGTCCCAAACGCTCGAGGATGGACCAAGCTACCCTACTATCCCAAGGGTACTTCCTCTCAAAGGTTATTATCCTTTATATAGCTTTCGTTAGAACATGCATCTGTACTCTGACTTTACGATTCAAAACTTCCAGCCCCACTTTCATTAATTCTTGTCATTGTGTTGGGGTCCCCCCTTATCCTCAGCCTTTTTCCGTCACTCCCAGCGCTGATAGATGTCGTTTTCCACTCCTAAAAGGTCAAGCGCCCTGCCAGCCATGATGTCTATGAGGTCATCCAGGGTTTTCGGTCTGGAATAGAAGCCCGGGCATGCCGGGAGAATACTTGCCCCTGCTTTTTTAGCCTTCAGCATGTTTTCGAGGTGTATGAGATTAAGAGGGGTCTCGCGAGTCATCAGGATAAGTTTCTTCTCTTCTTTCAGGCAGACGTCTGCAGCCCTTGTGAGGAGGGTGTCAGATATCCCGTTTGCAACTGCCCCGAGAGTTTTCATACTGCAGGGAGCAATAACCATGCCTGCAGTTTTATGGGAACCACTTGCTATAGGCGCTGAAAAGTCCTTCTGGGAATAATTCCAGGTTGCAAGTTTTTCCACTTCAATGGGTAAATAATCAGTTTCGATCTCGATTATCTGTTTTGCAGCTTCGGTCAGTACAAGATGGGTCTTAATCCCTTTTTCCGCCAGCACTTCAAGAAGGCGGATCCCATACTGTACCCCTGAAGCCCCGCTAATTCCTACAGTTATTTCCATTATTCGCTTCTCCTTGCTGTCATGTCACTTTTTTCACAGGAGGCGATGAAGCTTCCAACCATCTCCTCTGCGGCTGAGACTATTTTCCCTATCTCTTCCTGGCTGATATTATCCACATGAATTCCGGCAACAAATACCGATGTCTTTCCTGTTGCCCTGCTTACCCGCCTTGCGCTGTCCAGGGCAAGCTGCTCTTCCCTGTGTCCGGGCAGTGTGATCACAGAAGAGCTGGCTCTCCTGCTTTTTTCATCAAATAGCCCGACTGCAACTGCACCTGCATGCTCCTCTCCGCCGGTAAGGGTCAACAGGTAGTCTTCCCCTAACTTTTTTGCTTCAAGTATGATTTCTACACTGCCGACTTTCCTTGTGGTTTTAAACAAAAGTTTTACTCCAGTATTTTAAGTTTTTTCCAGATCACTCAGCTTAAATTGTTTTGTGGTTTTTTTTACGTTAAAGTATTCCTTTGCAGCTTTTCCCACGGCTTCGCAGTGCTCTTTCGGGCTGTATACTCCCATTCTCCAGTTATCCATATGGGCTTCCTGCAGGATTGATACGAAATGTGAAGCTTCATTAAGCGGGATCATCCTGTGATCTGCTTTTATCATTGCTTTCATTTCCAGCATTTCAGGAGTCTTTGGAATATCCACAATCACGAATTGTGGGTCTACTCCTGCAAGTTCTGCAATCTCCTTTTCAGTTCTCTCAATTTTATCACGGTGCTTGAGCACACCTTTTCCTGCATCTTCAAGCCCTGTATAAAGCGCCCGCTTATAGAGTTTACGCGCATCCAGCCGCCTTGCAAGTTCTCCTGCATATCCGCTTGCGTTTCGCATGGCTGCTGTCAGGTCGGTGTCATCCATCTGCCTGAGCCTGGACGGGTCAAGTTCCCTATTTTTGATCATGTACTCCACGGCTTTTGAGCACATTGCTTCCGAGATTCTGGTCACGTGATGATAGTAAACCGAGGTATTCATCCAGAAACGGGAAACCAGAAGAGATTCAGCAGCTTTCAATCCTCCGTAGTCGACAACAAGCCTGTCTTCGTAAAAGTGCATCTGGTTGATCAGGCGGTTGTAGTCAACGACCCCGAAAGCAACGCCTGTGTAATGAGCGTCCCTGACAAGGTAGTCCATCCTGTCCACATCGATCTCACTGCTGAGGATCTGCCCTAAAGAGGTCTCGCCTTTGACGTGTTTTGCAAGGTCTCCGGGGGAAATCCCGTGCTTTTTCAGCACTTCTTTTATTTCCCCTTTCCCTACAATTTCCTTTACATCATCATGCCTGTGCCGGGTATACTTGTCGATAACATTCTCGGTTACGTGGGAAAAAGGCCCATGCCCTACATCGTGCAAAAGGGAGGCAGCTCTTATCTCCTTTTTTTTATCCTCTTCAATAGAGTCGAGGTTTTTCATCAGCATGGAGGCAAGGTGCATGGCCCCGAGGGAGTGTTCAAAACGGGTATGGTTTGCTCCCGGATATACAAGGTTTGAAAAGCCAAGCTGCTTGATCCTTCTGAGGCGCTGCATCTGTGGGGTAGCCAGAAGTTCCTGGACGATTTCATCCATTTCGATGTAACCGTGTACGGGATCAAGGACAACTTTCATTATTCTTTAGACAGATGTCATTATATATTGCTGTATCTATTACTTTGATGCTATTACTTTGATACTGCATAAGTTGCAGAAGCACCTGCCTACCCGAAGGCTGAAAAAAAATCAGGGAAAAGGTATTATCATGATCATATTGTCAGGAGGCACCGGAACTCCCAAACTCCTTGACGGGCTCAAGGAAATCCTCCCGCCGGAGGAACTGACCGTTGTTGTAAACACTGCCGAAGACCTGTGGGTTTCTGGGAACCTGATCTCTCCAGACCTCGATACAGTTCTCTATCTCTTCTCAGACCAGATCGACCGGAAGAAATGGTGGGGTATAGAAAACGATACCTTCCGGACTTATGAGCGCATGCAGGAACTCGGGGTAGAAGAAAGTATGAGGCTCGGGGATCGGGATCGTGCAACCCATATTATCCGCTCAAACCTCATCCGGGGTGGGGCATCTCTTACGGAAGCCACAGTAAAGCTTGCATCCCTTTTAGGGATCGATGCAAGCATTCTACCTATGTCAGATGACCCGGTTTCTACCTGTATCGAGACCCTGAATGGGGTTATGCATTTTCAGGACTTCTGGGTTGGAAAACACGGAGAGCCCGATGTGCTTGGAGTTGACATAAGAGGCGTTTCCGAAGCTTCAGTTGCTAAAAAGGTCCTTGAAGCCCTTGAGACGGATGACAGAGTCCTCATAGGCCCGAGCAACCCCATAACCAGCATAGGTCCTATTATTTCCCTGCCGGGGATGAGAGAACTGCTGAAAAAGAAAAAGGTGGTCGCAGTCAGCCCTATAATAGGCAATGCTCCTGTCAGCGGGCCTGCAGGGAAGCTGATGCAGGCCTGCGGGCTTGAAGTCTCTTCCATGGGAGTTGCAGAGTACTATCAGGAATTCCTTGACGTCTTTGTTTTCGATGAAAGGGATAGGGCAGACGAATTCGCGTTCGAGAGACTTGGCTGCCGTGCCTGTCGTGCTGATACCCTGATGACCTCAACAGAGAAAAGCAGGGAACTGGCAGAGTTCGTAGTCGGACTTTTTGACACCGTATTCTGATTTTTCAATTTTCCATTTTAACTTTTTTTCTTTCTTTTCTTTCCCCTAAATTTCCTTTTTAATTTTTTCTCTTTCTTTTCTTTCCCGTAAATTTCCTTTTTAATTTTTTTCTCTCTTTTCTTTTTCCCGCAAATTTCCTTTTTAATTTTTTTCTCTCTTTTCTTTTTCCCGCAAATTCCTTTTCTTTCTCTTTTTTCTACTTATATGGTCTTCAACGTTAACATAATTCGAAAGTTTTATGTATCCTTTTTTCTTCTTTTGTAACACTAAAAAACATAAAATTGAAATTTTGTCTTAATTTTTAAGTTTAATTTTCTGGTAAATACCATTATTTTCCCGATTAAATCACTTATTAACGGGTAGTAGAGGAAAAAGCATGATTGGAAGAAGTGTAATTGCTAACAGGAAAATCAAAACAAAAATCATAGATTTTGTTTTACTTACAATACTTGTTTTCTCCCTTGGTTCTATTCAAGGGATGGCAGCTGAAGCCGATAATCAGGAGTTGATGACTCGGGTTTTTGCCGCAGCCGAAGAAAGCCTCGGAGACATCGGACCTGAAGACACCCTTATAATCACGGACATCGGTTCTCCTGCGGAGTCTTATGTTTTTCTGGACGATTTCTATTCGGAGTTTTATGGAAGGGAGTTACTGTACACAAAGAACCTGCTTATCGTCCAGAACGCAAGGAATGCCCCTCTCTGGTTTGCTTTCTTTGACAAATCCAGCGGAGACTGCACTTTTATCGAGGTTTCATATGGAGCTGAGAATGAGATAAGTTACCAGGTAACTGAAAATATAGATTTTGATACACTTTCCGAAAACCCGGAGTCCATAGCCGCCTGGAATGAAAAAGTAAGCTCAAAGGTGTTTGAAGGGCGTGAATTTGCCATTCTTACAATCTCAAACGGCTGGGCCACCGGAAGTTTAGATTATGAACTGATGCAGTGCCTGGAATTGCACAACCACTTCTGTCCCGGGGTTTCAAGCGGCTATGTACTTGCAAACTGGATGGAAGAGAATTACCCGCTTGAAGAAGGGGTGAGTTATACGGTTTTCTCCTGCCCCAACTGGTGTAAAGAAGATGTTTTTGTAAAGCGCTGGGATGCATCTCCTGGAAAAGGAGGGGTCTGGGTATCTGCGCTGACAGCCGAAGAAATAGAAGCCATTGGTGGCTCTCCTGCCGGAATCTTCGTGGTTACGGATAAAAACGCCGGAACTATGCAGGCAGTGGTACTCGGGTTTGACTTTGATGCGTTGAGTGCGGAATGTGGAGCAAAAGAAGATGATCCTGCCTGGGTTTCTAAATATCTGAGAGATCTCTGTCTTATGGACAGGAAAAACTGGGATAAGGAAGGACTTGTTACGGAAATCGCAGTCATTGACATTGATGAGGATACCCTGAGCGAAATGAAACAGGCGGGTGCCAATCCCTATGTTGTTCTTGGGCTGCTCAACCCGGCAGGAAATGTCAATCCCTCAAGAAACGGGTTTCCTGGCATCGGCAGATGGATGAATAAATCTAAAGCCTGAATGAAAGCCTGAATGAAAGCCTGATATTTTATGGATGAGAGCTTTTGACGGGTTTTTTAACCCTTTTTCTTTTTGCTTTTTTTTGCTTTTTTTCTTTGGTATGAAGGTACGTAATTTGAAAGGTACTTTCTTTTCTTTGTGCTTGTTATTTGAAGAATTTCATGTTTGTTTTTACTTTTTCCGTCTTCGTTTTTCCACAGTCAAACTATTCTTTTTTATAGTTCTCTTATTTTTTCCAGAACTCTTTACTTTATTATCCTTAAATTTATTAATACTGACATAGCTATTTATTACAAATTTCCATGCGTCCCGGATGTAAATGATACTGGAAAACCAAAGTTATATCAAGTACTTCAATGTTTCCTGAAATTGATTTATCTTTCCCGGTAGCGCGTTTGTATATCCGTCTCCACTTCGGAGGGCAGTATCCTCGAGGGAGCAGGATACGATTTCAGGGTTTTTTACTTCCCGGAATATTAAGACAGCCAAAAAAGGTTAAAACAATGCTTGAAAGACTGAAAGATTCACTAATTAACTCCCCTGTGATAAAGCGAGGGGAATATAACTATTTTATCCATCCTATTTCTGATGGTGTACCTTCCATCGATCCCCATATGGTAGAAGAGATTTCCGATTACATCGCAGAGATAGCAGATATGAACGTTGACACTATCCTGACTGTGGAAGCTATGGGCATCCCGGTTGCAAATGCCCTCTCCCTTAAAACCGGAATCTCTCTTACCATCGTCCGGAAGCGCCCTTACTTCCTTGAAGGAGAAGTGGAACTCTCCCAGAGCACAGGCTATTCGAAAGGTGTCCTCTATATAAATGGGCTCAAAAAGGGAGACAGAATAATTATTGTTGACGACGTTATCAGTACGGGTGGAACGCTTCTTGCACTTGTAAAGGCGTTACAAAATATGGGCGTCGAAGTAAAAGATGTAATTTCCGTTATAGGGCGCGGAGACGGCTATCTTAAGCTAAAGGAACTCGGATTTAAACCCAAGGTTCTCGTCACAATTGATGTTAGTGAGAAAGGCGTGGAGATAAAGGATGTCTTTGGGGATCAGTGAAGCATTCGATTTAAGGCCTGACTATATAATCAGCGTAATTAAGGATACGAAAGCAAAGCTTGTGGGCTTTCAGTTTCCTGAAGGGCTGAAACGCAAAGGTCCGAAACTTGCAAAAGCCGTTGAGGAGGCTACCGGAGCCGAGGTTCTCATCTCAGGAGACCCCTGTTTTGGGGCTTGTGACCTTGATCGGACTCTCCTTGACCATGTTGATATTCTTTTCCACTTCGGGCATGCGGAACTGGAAGATGTCAAGCTTTCAGATAAAGTGTACTTTATCGAAACTCGCTCATCAATTGATGTCCGGCCTGTTGTTGAGAAGGCTGTCCCGGAACTTAAAGGACAGAGAATAGGGCTGATCACCACTGTCCAGCATGTCCATAAGCTTCCGGATGCATGCAGTGTGCTTGAGAAACTGGGAAAAACCTGTGTTATCGGACGTGGTGACTCCAGGATTGCCTATGCAGGGCAGGTGCTCGGCTGCAATTTTTCGGCAGCGAGGGATGAAGACTGTGATGAGTACCTTTATATCGGAAGCGGGGATTTCCATCCCCTCGGGGTATCCCTTTCCACAAAAAAACGTGTCCTTGCAGCTGATCCATTCTCCGGTGAAGTCCGCGAGGTTAACCCTTCAAAGGTTCTCCGCCAGCGGAGTGCGGTAATTGCAAAGTCTCTGGATGCGCAGGTTTTCGGGATCATTGTCTCAAGCAAAAATGGGCAGAAGAGGATAGAACTTGCTTCTTCTCTCAAAGAACTTGCAAGGAAACATGGAAAAGAAGCACACCTGATCCTTATCGATCTCGTAACTCCTGATCAGCTGCTTCAGTTCAAGGTAGACGCTTTCGTAAACACCGCCTGTCCCAGGCTTGCTGTGGATGAAGTGGGACGTTTTCCTTCCCCAATGCTAACGCCACAGGAGTTTGAGATCGTGCTTGGAGAACGTGAATGGGAAAAGCTTGTACTGGACGAAATTACCGAGGAACCTGTATAACCTTTTACCAAATGCCCGCATAACCTCTTATCAGATATAATACAAAGAAAAATCAAAAGATATGAAACAGAGAAAACTTGAAATGCTGCTTGAAGAAGTCGAAGGGTTTTCTGATCCCGAACTTGATCTTGAACAATACCAGACTCCTTCTCCCCTTGCTGCGGAAATACTCCATTTTGCTTATATGCAGGGAGACCTTGAAGAATCAGTCCAGGACCTGGGCTGCGGTACCGGTATTCTTGCAATAGGGGCAAAACTTCTGGGAGCCAGGGAGGTCGTGGGGTATGATACGGACCCGAAGGCGCTTGAGGTTGCAAAAAAAAATGCCGAAAAGCTTGGAGTGGAGGTGGAGTTCGTTTGCTCCGATATTACGGAAGTCTCAGGGCATGTAAAAACCACACTTATGAATCCTCCATTCGGGGCAAGAGTTAAAGGCAGGGACAGACCCTTTCTTTCGTCAGCATTAAGAACAAGTGAGGTAATATATTCCATCCACAACCGCGGAAGCCTTGCTTTTATCCAAAAGTTCATTAAGCCTGCGGTCATTACACACTCTTACGTTGCGAAATTCCCTCTAAAAAGGACTTTCGATTTCCATCAAAAAGAAAGAGAAATTATTGAGGTAGAGATTTACAGGGTTGCTGTTCATGAATAAAGCCTGTGTTCAGGAGCCATTTAAGGCCTCATGTTTTACAGCTTTGCATCTTCAGATTTCATTTTAAAAGGCGGAATTAATAACTCTATTGTATAGAGTATTGTATAGAGAACAGGTCATGGTGTTAAGAATAAATCCGTAATACATAGAACAAATCCATGGCGTAGACAGATACTTTGGGACAGATAATCTGAAATAAATAAGCTGGGGTACTTTACAATAATCTAATTTGTATGTATTGAAATGTATGCCATGCTGCAAGGGAAGAATTAACTGGAAGATATTATGAAAGGAAATTACTCCTATTCCTCCCGAAGATGAGTTCTCTATGAGTTCAATTGCCGCCAAAAACTCTATAAAGAAAACTCTCTAAAGATTACTGAAAA
This sequence comes from Methanosarcina sp. 1.H.T.1A.1, assembly GCF_000979295.1. Classification (NCBI taxonomy): domain Archaea; kingdom Methanobacteriati; phylum Methanobacteriota; class Methanomicrobia; order Methanosarcinales; family Methanosarcinaceae; genus Methanosarcina; species Methanosarcina sp. 1.H.T.1A.1. The sequence goes on from NZ_JJQY01000105.1 coordinate 14,334, forward strand.
ACCATTAAAACGACTTATCTATCCACTAATAGCGATAATTCGAATGAGGGATCATGATTAGAATCCGAAAAAATAAAACTACTAGGAAAAAATTAACAGGTCCTGGTGAAGGAAAGACGATTGCTGAAAAATCGGTCCCTGCAACTGCAGAAAGCAGGGATCAGTCAAGGGACCAGTCAAGGGACCAGTCAAGGAGCCCTCAAAGGGAGCAGTCCCGGGACAAGTTTAAAAGCCAGCCCCGAACCCAGTCCAGGGATCAGTTCAAGGGTCCGGCAAGGGACCAGTTTAGAGGTCAACCCAGGGGCCAATCCAGAGGTCAGCCCAGGGATCAGTTCAAGGGTCAGTCTAGAGACCAGCCCACAGATCAGTTCAAAGGCGACCCTAACAAAAAGAGAAGGTTCCCATATCCTAAGAAAACTCCCCGAGATAGGAAGGAAATGTCAGGATCCAGGCCTCCTGTCGAAGAAGCCGTGAGATCTGAAGAAGACCTTGAAAAAGGAGGTTTTGTTCTTCCGGGAGAACTTGTCGGAACTACAGAGGAATTCAAACCAGGCGAAGGAACAGCGGTAATTGCTGGAGATATTTATTCTACTGCTACAGGCAATGTACTCATTGACCGAAAAGCCAGAGTGGTCCTGGTTAAGCCAAATACTCTTACTCCAAATCTCCTTAAAGTAGGAAACATAATTTACGGCAGGATCACTGACGTCCGCGAGTCCGGGGCAATGGTGGAAGTTGCAGCAATTGAAGGAAAAGAAAACAGGGAAATTGTCAGCTCAAGGCCCGGAGATATCCACGTTTCAAATGTAAGGGATGCCTATGTCAAGAGACTTTTAGATGAGTTCAGACCGTCTGATCTTATAAGAGCCAAAGTCATTGAAGTTGACAGAATGCGCCTTACCACAGCCGAAGATTCTCTTGGAGTTGTAAAAGCTTACTGCTCAAACTGCAGAGGGGAACTTGTGCTGGAAGGGAAAAAGCTTAAATGCCCTGTCTGCAATATGACTGAAACCCGTAAGATTTCAACCGAGTACGGGAAAGGAATAAGGTAAATTTCTCTTTCCCTATCTTACTTTATGCAGGTTTCGACATTTTATGATAAATTATGTATTTTATGGCAGGCTGTTTATAGCAGGCTATATTATTCACCATTTACAGGTGGTCACCAATGGAACTGAACATCATTAACAAAACAAATAACGAGCTCGAAGTCGAGTTCAGAGGCGAAACTCATACCCTTCTCAATCTTCTCAAGGACCTCCTGATTAAAGATGAAAGGGTTGAAGCAGCTTTTTACGATATGAAACACGTGAGCATCAGTGATCCTATCCTTTACATCAAAACCGATGGTACGGACCCGATTCTGATCTTAAAGGAAACGGCAGCAATAATTGTTGCTCAGTGCGATGAGTTTATTGAGGTCTTCGGCAAGGCAGTAAATGCCTGAAGCCTATGACTGCAGGACGTCTCTTTAATAGACGTTTTGCTCCTTTTTCTTTATCAGGAACCCTTTCCTGCTCTGTACTTTCAGGTAAAGGTTTTTGGATAGTATTTCCTTTTTCATTTTACGCTTTTATATAAATGAAATTCGTCTATCCCTTCTATGGCAGTCTTCTTCTACGGAATTTTACTTCTACGGTAGTTAACTGTCCTTTTTATAGCTATTTCTGGAATACATTTTTATTAATTCGTGATAATACCACTGGTACGTAGAGCTCTAAGCAGGTTAATTTACATAAAAAATGCTAAATCAATCCACAGTAAATGTTTTTATTCCAGGCAAGAATTTAATAATTCACATCATAAATTTACAGTTATCACTGAGGTATACATAATATGACACTTGACGACTCATATTTACAGAAGTTTGGTTTCATAAAGCGAGAAACCCTTGGCAGCATAAATATTGACCCTCTTCAGACTGGCGGGCTTTTGACCGAGGCTGCCAGGCAGACTCTTGTTGAATGGGGAGACGGTTACTCTGTCTGCGACTTCTGTGGAGGGGTTCTGGACCAGATCAAAAAGCCTCCTATCCATGATTTCGTACACCAGGCTCTTCCAGAGTTCCTGGGTTGTGATGAGGCAAGGGTCACAAACGGGGCAAGAGAGTCCAAGTTTGCAGTTATGCATTCCATGGGAAAGCCCGGGGACTGGATCGTGCTTGACGGGCTTGCCCACTACTCCTCTTACGTTGCAGCCGAAAGAGCCGGCTTGAATATCAAAGCCGTACCACATGCAGGCAGCCCCGAATACCGCATGGACCCGGAAGGTTACGGAACTGCAATTGAAGAAGTTATCAAAGAAAGTGGAAAACCTCCAGCTCTTGCCCTTGTAACATATCCTGACGGGAGCTACGGAAACATCCCGGATGCCGGAAAGATAGCGTCCGTCTGCCACGAATACGATGTTCCTCTCCTCCTGAATGGGGCTTACTGTGTTGGAAGGATGCCTGTTTCCGCAAAAGAAATCGGAGCCGACTTTATCGTGGGCAGCGGGCACAAGTCGATGGCAGCGTCCGGGCCTGTCGGAGTGCTAGGCGTAAGTGAGGAATATGCCCCAATCGTGTTCAGGAAATCCGTACACAGCAAGGTAAAGGAAGTCGAACTTCTGGGCTGCACTGCCCGCGGGGCAACGGTTATGACCCTGATGGCTTCTTTCCCTGAAGTGGTAAAGCGCGTCCGGAACTGGGACCAGGAAGTCGAAAACGCCCGCTGGTTCTCTGCAAAGCTTCAGGACCTGGGCTTTATCCAGCGCGGACAAAACCCCCACAATCACGACCTTATGTTCTTCGAAGCACCGGGTTTCTACGAGATATCCCAGAAGGTAAAGAACGGCAGATACTTCCTATACAAGGAATTGAAGAGCCGCAACATCCACGGCATCAAGTCCGGGCTGACAAAGTATTTCAAGCTCAGCACCTTCGGGGTCGGAAAGGAAAAGCTCGGTGTTGTTGCGGAAGCCTTTGAGGATATCCTGAAAAAGTACGAGACTATTTAAAATCCGCGAAATCAGATCGTTTTTGATGCCCGGGAGTAATCTGACAGTCTGTCCCGAAATCCGGGCATCATGATTACTTTTTTTGAATCTACCTTTTGAAACCGGGATTAGACTCTCATTCCGAATGATGGATTTCTCTGAAAAGGTCTTATTCCGAATGATGGATTTCTCTGAAAAGGTCTTATTCCGAATGATGGATTTCTCTGAAAAGATGCTTGAACACGAAAAGGTGCAGAAAGAGTTTCTCGGTCCTCAGTGCATGATCAAGTACCTTGAACCTGGGGCAGGTCAGGGCTTGATATGGCAAAGGGTTTCCGAATCAACAGACGGATCTCGAAAAGCGAAGGTAAAATGAGAATGTGTAAAGGAAGGTAAAAAAAGAAGATAGAAAGTTTCAGGCATCTTGCCAGCTTTTAAGCTTTTCACCTGTTTACCTGAAATCTTTCAACTGCTCAAAATCAAGGGTTGCAAAATAGTCCTCAATGGTTTCTGCCCGGCGGATCTGCACAACGCTTCCGTCTTCTCTCAGCAGGAGTTCGGCAGAGCGGAGTTTTCCGTTGTAGTTGAAGCCCATGGCGTGCCCGTGGGCTCCGGTGTCGTGGATTGCCAGGACGTCACCTATTTCAATTTCGGGAAGCATCCTGTCGATTGCAAACTTGTCGTTGTTTTCGCAGAGGGAGCCGGTTACGTCGTATTTGTGGGCAGGAGCTGCCTTTTCTTTTCCGAGGACGGTTATATGGTGGTATGCCCCATAAATTCCAGGGCGCATGAGGTTTGCCATACAGGAATCCATCCCAACATAGTCCTTGTACGTGCTTTTGAGGTGCCTGACCTGAGATACAAGATAGCCGTAGGGGCCTGTGATGACCCTGCCGCATTCAAGGTAGACCTTGAGTGGAGCGAGCCCGTTAGCTGTGATGGTGGCGTCGTAGGCTTCTTTCACGCCTTTTGCTATGGTTTCCAGGGAGACTGGCTCCTGCTCGGGCCTGTAGGGGATGCCTATTCCTCCGCCGAGATTTACGAATTCGAACCGGATTCCAAGTTCCTTTGAGATCTCAACTATGAGTTCGAAGAGAATCCTTGCGGTTTCCGCGAAATAATCGGGATTAAGTTCGTTCGAGGCAACCATTGTGTGCATTCCGAAGCGCTTTACGCCTTTATCCCTGAGGATCCTGTACCCTTCAAACATCTGTTCCTTTGTAAAACCGTACTTTGCCTCTTCCGGCTTTCCGATGATTTCGTTTCCTTCTTTCAGGGAGCCGGGGTTGTACCTGAAGCAGACTATTTCCGGAAGTCCGGCATACTTTTCCAGGTAGGGGATGTGGCTGATGTCGTCAAGGTTGATGTAGCCTCCCAGTTCCTTTGCTTTTACAAACTCATCAGCCGGCGTATCATTGGAACTGAACATAATATCGTCGCCGGTCATCCCTGCTTTTTCCGCAAGGATCAGCTCGGGAAGGGAACTGCAGTCCGCCCCGAAACCCTCTTCTTTGAGGACCTTAAGGATGAAGGGGTTAGGGAGAGCTTTTACAGCAAAAAACTCTTTGAAGCCGGGAACGTCTTTAAAGGCGGATTTCATTCTTCTGGCGTTTTCCCGAATGGCTTTCTCATCGTAAATATGAAAAGGGGTGGGATATTTTTCCATTATTTTCAGGATATCTTCTTTGTTGAAGGGGAGGTCCTTTGAAACCATTATTGTAACCTTTTGCCTGATTTTTGTTTAAATCGATTTTAATACCAATTTGAACTTTTATTCCTTTATTAGTTTTTCCACTATCTCGGGTACTGCATAAAAAAGTATTGATCTATGGAAATAGAACGTTGTTTTAAAATACGTTAACTTTCTGTTATTTAATGCCAGTCTCGTATAACTCGGCTATTTCCGGATTATCCTTCATCTCGTCCCCTTTGAGTTCCCAAAAAACTCAGCAATCCTCTTATGATTTTCTTATAGGACGTGAGCTTTTCAACCTCCTCAATAAGTTCTGCAAGCTCTTTAAACCGCGTCATTGCCCCCTCAAGTTTCAGAAACAGATATTCACTTTCATCGAGGGGTAAACCAGTATTTTCCGACATCTCGTCCCTTTTACCGAAAACTTTAATATCTAAAAGATGCATGAGATGAGTACACAGCAGTTCCTTAAGACAGTTTGCGACCGTGGTTTAGTGGCTATGACCTGAGCTTCCCAAGCTTAGAACCCGGGTTCGAATCCCGGCGGTCGCATCCCAAGCTTTTTTAAAACTTCAATCTGCAAAAAAATGATTATTTTAATTTTAAGCGTTGTTTACTTTTGGTTTTAAGTGTTTTTTACGTTTAATTTAATCTTTGTTTACGGCAGAATTTTTAATTTTCGTTTAATTTTCGGGATTTAAACGTCCGAAAAATCAAGTGAAAACTTTTTTCTATAGGCCATTCCCTGAAATATTGCCACGAGGTCTCCTTCGTCATCAGTGATATTTACAGTATATGTGGCAATTTTAGGGTTTATTGAAGTTTCCTTTGCTTCGGCTGTGAGAGTCCCTTCTGTTGCAGCTTTTACAAAAGAGATGTTTGAATTGATCCCAACTGCAGCAATCCCGTATGCGTTTGAGGCTGCAGCAAAAGCAAGGTCTGCAAGGGTAAACAATGCCCCTCCCTGAACTATATTTAAACCATTAAGATGTTTTTCTTCAATTACCATCCTGGCTTTTGCATATCCTGGGGTAACTTCCAGCAGTTCTATTCCTGCATGTGCAGCGAATTTGTCTTTTTTAAAAAACTTTTTGAGATCTTCCATGTAATAACTCCGATAATTGTCAGTGAACTACCCATCATTGAAATGACGGGCATTCTGCCTTCGTTTTTCGTAAAGTAGTGGTTCATTTAACATGTTCACAGTTAAAGTTATTCATCCAGAACTGCGCCAGCCGGATCTCACTTCTCTCTAATTTCATTTCTCTTTTATTTCCCTTCTGCCATGCCCTGAACTTAGTCATCAAAATCCTTTTGAGCATCAAAAATCATTCCTTCTTAGCGGGTAAACGGGGGACAAAAACCAGTGCCCTCTGGAAAAATTTTCAGTTGAAACTTCTGAAGCGGCAGGGGTTTCTGGCTGAAAGCACAAGGAGTCAGATGGGGATTTTCATGATTGAAAATATGGAAAAGGACGCCGAATTCTGGAAAGCATTTTCTCGGAGGGCTGTACAGGTCCTTACAGGCTTATTCCTGATGGCAGCAGTCTTCTTTCTCTCTGCTGGTCGGACCGACCTGCCCAGGGCATGGTTTTTCTTCGGGCTTTATGCCGTTTCATTGCTCTCCAATATGGTTATTTTTCTCAAGTTCAACCCGGAGGTCATCAGGGCACGGAGCAAAATAACCAGAGAGGAAATGAAGTGGTGGGACAGGATTTTTGTGGTGCTCTACATCCTGCTTATTATCCTGATGTTTATTGTGTGCGGCCTCGATGTGGGAAAGTTTCAGCTTTCAAGCCCTGGGATGGAGTTTCTGGTTGTCGGCGTGATAATGTTCATCGCAGGTTGGCTGTTTGTAGCGTGGGCAATGGTCGAAAACAAGTTTTTTGAGACAACGGTTCGCATCCAGAAGGACAGGGAACATACGGTTGTTTCCACCGGGCCTTATGCCATCGTCCGGCATCCGGGCTATGCCGGGATGATTCTGTTTTACGGCTGTGCACCGTTTATCATCGGCTCGTTTTACGGGCTAATCCCTGCACTGTTACTTGCTTTTGCTTTCGTTTTCCGTACCTACTTTGAAGACCGGATGCTCTACGAGGAGCTTTCAGGATATAAGGAATATACAAAGAAAGTAAGGTACCGGCTTGTTCCATTCATCTGGTAAGGCTGCTGCAAAAGCAGGTAAATATCCAAAACAGATTATAATTTTTGCAAGTAAATAGAATTATATTCAAGAAGCAATTTCTATCTAAAGATAGCATTTGATAGAATACGTACCCAACTACTCTTCCAGATGTTAAACGCAGTAATGGAGGAATCTGCCTGAATAAAAAAAGTTTAATGTATTTTGGTGCTCTTTTTTTCCTGTTTTTGGTAATCTTACTAATTTTTACAATGCAAGAGGAAGACAGTCCTTCCGGGTTTGAAACCGTGAACGTGGACGAAGCAAGGGAATTGATTGAAAATGGCGATATTTTCGTGCTTGACGTCCGCACTCCTGCCGAGTTCAACGAATCGCATATCGAAGGGGCAACCCTTATTCCTGTTACGAATTCCGGCGGATCGAATTTGAGCCCTGGTCAGCTGCTTGAGGCCCGGATAAACGAAGTTCCGAAAGGCAAAAAAATACTGGTTTACTGCAGGAGTGGGCGCAGAAGTGCTGCTGCAAGCCAGATACTGGTTGATGCCGGCTACACTGGTGTTTATAACATGGGCGGCGGAATCAATGAATGGATAGCAGCAGGGTATCCTGTCGTAAGTTAAGCAGACCGGAAAACCGGCGGTCGACATGCGCCGAGACGCTATACATCTAGGAAAAATTAAAAAACAATCATTTCGATTAAGCATGTAAATGATAGGGGAAAATAGCAGGAAGAAAGACCGGATAAGCTGGGTTATAAGCATCTTTATGCTTTTACTGGCGGCTGCAACCTGGATGATTATGGGCGAGAGATGGAGGTCTTTAAACCATCTGCCAGTCTATGTTTATGCAGGAGTCCTTGTATTCTATCTGCGGGTAGAAAAATTCGCATACAAAGGCTCGGACCTTTCAGGAATACAGTCAAATAAATGGACTCGCCACCTGCTTTTATTCTTCTGGTGGCTGCTGTTAATTGTCCCGGCTCTCGAATACAGCCTTTTTCCGCGGTACAACTTTGCCGTTATAATTACAGGAGCAGTGCTGACAGTAATTGGGACAGTTCTCCGGGCCTGGGGTATATGGACACTTGGTAAATACTTCTCTGTCCATATAGAGATCAAGGACAACCATGAGCTTATCGAAAACGGTCCCTATAAATTCATCAGGCATCCGGCTTATGCAGGAAACATAATACAGGCTGCCGGTATTCCTCTTATCCTCAATGCTTACTATTCCCTCAGCATATCGGCAGTGCTGATTTTCCTGTTCTTATACAGGTTGAAGCTCGAAGAAGAAGTCTTAATACGGGAAGTGAAAGGGTACAGGGATTATGTAAAAAGAACGGACAGGCTGGTCCCGAAGGTGTGGTAAACCCAAAAAGTATGGTGGACTAAAATATCGTAGATTCAAATTATGATAAGCTTAAACACAGTCAGGCAATCAGTCAGGCAATCAGTCAGGCAACAATTGATATTTCTTGACTGATGAATGGACCGGGCCTATTCACAAACTTCTATACTCTTTTGTGCCCAAACATTTTTAATTTATTAATCTGCATCTCTTTTTTTAAACCAGGTTGCTACATTTTTTCTCTTCTAATTTCACCTGCTAATGAGGACAATCACAAATATTTATATACCCAATATCCTATCGTAAACACTATATCTCTTGATAAATATTTGTTTATCTACAGTATAAATTATTTACTGGATAGGTGAGCATAAGTGTTTCATAATGAGTTAAATATTTCATCTATACTCCGAGCTATTACGTCCCTTAAAGATTCAAGAAACTTCACTTACAGAAATTTTAATCTATCTTTGTTCTGATTTCCAGAGGCGCAAAACGAAATGGAATTCTCTGTACTGGCACATGTTGATGTCATTCTTGGCTTTGCCATCTTCATCCTTACCATATTTTCCAAATTTGAAGTCCCTCCGGTGATGGGCTTTCTTGTAACCGGAATGCTGATCGGGCCTTATGGGCTTGGAATTCTTAACGGTGGGCAGAATGTAGACCTGAATTCCGAGCTCGGGGTTGTCTTTTTGCTTTTTACGATAGGAGTTGACCTCTCCTTAAAAGAACTCTGGAAAATGAAAACGGCCGTAATGGTCGGGGGTTCTCTCCAGATTCTCTTAACGACAGCGATAGTTCTTATTGTATGCTCATATCTCGGTTTTAGTCCTGCTACCTCTACTTTTCTCGGTTTCTTAATTTCACTTAGCAGTACCGCGATAGTACTCAAAGTTTTTCAGGACCGAAATGAAGTCTATACTCCCCAGGGAAAAACATCGCTTGCAATTCTGATCTTTCAGGACCTGGCTATCGTACCTCTGATCCTGATCACTCCTATACTTGCAGGAAGTTCTGTGAGTTTTGATGGAGCCCTTCAGAGTATGTTCTTCAAAGGTTCCCTCGTTATACTGGTTTTTATCCTGAGCGCCAAATTTCTGGTTCCCTGGATATTTTACCATGTAGGCAGGACAGGTAGCAAACAACTCTTTCTTGTGAGTGTTGTTTTCATCTGCTTATCCGCAGCAGTCTTTACTTCCAGTATCGGGCTGTCTCTAGCTCTCGGAGCCTTTTTAGCCGGGATCGTTATATCCGGGTCCCAGTACAGCCAGCAGGCAATGGGTAATATCTTACCTTTGAAAGACATGTTCATGAGTTTTTTTTTCGTGTCCATAGGTATGCTTCTTAATATCAGTTATCTTCTTGATCATCTCCCTCTTCTTATCCTTGCAGCAGTTGCCCTTATTCTTATAAAAGCAGTAGCAGGGGTCGCTATAACCTTCCTCCTGGGATACCCACTCCGTACAACTATACTTACAGGACTCGCACTTTCACAGGTAGGAGAATTCTCCTTTGTCCTTTCGAGGCTGGGGCTGGAATACTCTCTTCTGACAGAGGAGACTTACCAGGCATTTCTGGCAGTTTCAATCGTTACTATGGGAGTTACACCCTTTTTGATTAATGCTTCTTACAAACCTGCTGACTTTCTTATCAAGAAGGTATCTGGCACTGATTTCGGTATGAAACTGGTAAAAGGGTTGTACTCCGAATCCTTTGAAGAGAAAGAAAATGTCGAGCCTGACATGAAAGACCACCTTATAGTCGTAGGATTTGGTTTTTCCGGGAAGACTATCTCAAATGCAGCAAAAACCGCAGACATCCCATATATTATTGTAGAATCAAACCCTGAAATTGTTAAGCAGGAAACGATGAAAGGGGAAAGAATACAATATGGAGATGCAGTATTTGGGGCTGTACTGGAACATGCGGGAATAAAGAATGCCAGAGTCCTTGTAATTGGTATATCTGACGCAGCTGCTACAAGGAAAATAGTAGAGAAGGCAAAGGAGCTGAACCCTAACATCTGCATCATTGCAAAGGTACATGACCTGCAGGAAATGAAGCGGCTCAATACACTGGGTGCAGATGAAATAATCCCGGAAGAATACGAAACTTCAGTAGAGATCTTTGTCCGCCTGCTTGAAAAATATCTTGTCCCCAGGGAAGACATCGAAAAAATGGTCGATGATGTGAGGGCTAACGGTTACAGGAGATTGCGAAAACTTGTTGTTGACACAGGCGTTGACAGCGGGTTCAGCATAAAGGACGGGCTTCCGGGAATCGATATTCAGGTCCTTAAAGTGGGCAGAGGCTCTGATTTCGACGGAAAAACCCTTGCAGACCTGGAGTTCAGGAAAAAGCATGGAGTAACCGTACTTTCGGTTCGCAGGCGTTCAAATATGATCTCTACTCCAGCCGGGGACTTCCTTCTTCAGGAAAATGATGCCTGTATCCTCCTGGGAAAACCTGAGGAACTGTATAATGTAAGAAAGTTTTTTAAAAGTGCCCGGGGATAACCGGCACTTCTCCTCTTCTTTTTTTTAATTTTTCCCATTCCATCCATACAAATATATCCAATCCGTCCAGATTTTTCCCCATGCGCAGGATAATTCTCGCGTCTGCATCCCCAAGGCGAAAAGAACTGCTTAAACAGCTGATCGGAGACAATTTTATTGTTTTCCCGAGTTCTTATGAAGAACCTCCTCAGCCGGGTATGAACCCTGAAGAGCTTCTTCTGAAGCATTCCGTTGAAAAAGCCAGGGATGTGGCAAAACACTTCGATTCCGGGATTTTAATCTCTGCTGATACGTCGGTGCTCTATAATGGAGAAATCCTGGGAAAACCGCACCTGCCGGAAAAAGCTGAGGAAATGCTGGAAAAGTTAAGTGGAAAGAAGATTCAGGTTATAACCGGACTCACGGTCCTGGACCTTGACAGCGCGCAGGAAATCAGTGAATCCGAGTCAACAAACGTCTGGATGGCTAACATAAGTAAAGAACAGATTTCAGCTTATGTAAGGACGGGAGAACCTCTGGATAAAGCAGGGGCTTTTGCAGCTCAGGGAAAAGGGGCAGTGCTGGTGGAAAAAGTTGAGGGGGATTTCTTTAATGTGGTTGGACTTCCTCTTTTTCGGCTGGGTAAAATTCTGGAAAGGCTTGGGGTATCGGTGTTTGAAGAAGGCTTTTCCTGATTCTCCTTTCCTGCTCGGGAGCTTCAGGCTTTTTGATTCAGGAGTGTTTACCAGGAGCTCCAAAAGTAATAAAGCAATTAGAAGTAATAGTAACAGTAACAGATTGGGCTAATTTTTCCCATTATTAAATAACCAGAGGTGTTCCGAATGCTGCAAGTTTACAATACCCTGACAAGAGAAAAAGAGATATTCAAACCTGTAAAGGAAGGTGAGGTTTCGATTTATGCCTGCGGACCTACGGTCTACAATATGCCCCACATAGGAAACTATCGGACCTTTCTGATGACGGACAATATTGCACGGACCCTCGAATACTTCGGGTACAGGGTAAAACTCGTAATGAACATTACGGACATCGATGACAAAACTATCAGGGACTCAAAAGCAGCCGGGATGTCTCTTAAGGACTTTACGGATAAATACACGGCAGAATTCTTCAAAGGCCTTGATCTGTTGAACATAAAACGGGCGTCATTGTATCCGCGGGCAACAGAAAACGTTGAAGGCATGATCGAACTTGCACGGGAACTGATCGATAAGGGGCTGGCTTACGAAAAAGGCGGGTCTGTTTATTACAGGATTTCAGGGTTTCCGGATTACGGCAAGCTTTCAAAGATTGATTTTGATAACATCATAATTGGCGCATCTGTGGACGTGGACGAGTATGATAAAGACCTGTCTCTTATACACATCTGACGCTGCCGACGAATAGAGAGGTGTA
>NZ_JJQY01000105.1:26429-40686 GCF_000979295.1 Methanosarcina sp. 1.H.T.1A.1
ATAGGAGTCCGTCTCGTGGGCTCGGAGATGTGTATAAGAGACAGCATCATAATTGGCGCATCTGTGGACGTGGACGAGTATGATAAAGACAACCCGCGGGATTTTGCTCTCCTTAAAGCCTCTGCGCCTGAGGAAATCGAAAGGGAAATCTATTATGAAAGCCCCTGGGGGAAAATCCGTCCTGGCTGGCATATCGAATGCTCGGCAATGGCAATGAACAGTTTTGGTCCGACCCTGGACATCCATACCGGAGGTGTGGACCTGATCTTCCCGCACCATGAAAACGAGATCGCCCAGTCAGAGGGTGCAACCGGAAAGCCCTTCGTACGCAACTGGATTCATGGAGAGCACCTTATAGTTGAAGGGGAGAAGATGAGCAAATCCAAAGGAAACGTTTTCACCCTTCCCGAGATCGTTGAAAAGTACGGGGGAGAGGTTGTACGTTTCATGTTCCTTTCAGTGCACTACCGGAAAAAGCTGGACTATTCCGAAGCCTTTGCCGAAAATGCAAAAAACAATTATCTGCGGCTTAAAGAGACTCTCGATAACCTCGAATTTGCCCTGAAGGGCGCAGAAGATGAAGCGTACCCCGGAGACCTTGAAACCCTTGAAACTCTTCCGGAACTTGAGAGTCAGTTCAGGCAGGCCCTTGAGGACGATTTCAATACCCCTAAAGCCCTGACCGTTTTCAGGGAACTTTCGCGCGCAGCTAACGTATATCTTGAATCCGGTAAAAACAGGGAAGTTCTTGATAAAATTTGTTCCCTTTACAGACAGTTTTCGGATGTTCTGGGCCTTTTTGCACAAACAGGAAAAGAGGAAATCCCGGAAGAAGTTGTTAGGCTTGTGGAGGAACGCGAGGCTGCCCGAAAAAAGAAAGACTGGGAAGCTTCCGATGCCCTCCGGGAGAAAATAAAGGCACTTGGCTATGTCGTACAGGACACAAAAGAAGGACCGAACGTAAAGAAAGCCGAAGAAATTTGAAAATAGAAGAGTTGAAATCAGGAATCACAGACACCCCTGACTACTCAGTTTTTTGCTTAAATCTTAGCTTTTTCCTTCCCTGATCGGCGCCGGGTAAAAGAGTTAAATCCGAATTTCTTCTTTTTCCCCGGGTGTTTTTCTGGCAGGGAGCTGCAGTGGGGAGTATTGAAGTGAGGAATATAATTCGTTTAAGACCTGCAGAATTTTGAACCCTTTTTCCGTAATCATATAATCCCCTCTTTCGTGCTGCTGCAGGATCAGTCCGCTGTCCATAAGCTTCTGTAGATGGAAGAGCAGGTTTCCGCCTCTAAGGCCTGTAATTTCGGAAAAGGCTGAGAAACTTTTCGTCTCAAAAGCCACAGCCTTCAGGATTTCCAGGCGCTGGGGATTGGATACCGGTTCAAGGATCTCTCTCACAAGTGCGCCGGGTTCAAGGGCTGAGATATCAGGCTTCTGTTCCTGATTTCCAGCATAAATCCTCATCGAGCGCATAAGGTTGACCTGTTTTGTGAAAAGGCCGGATACTTCGGAAAAACACTGGTCACATTTGCTGTAAGGGGCTCCACATCTCATTTCTTCGAGTTTTTCCCTATTATTTGAAAGGAGTATCTCATCTACTCTGCCCTGTTTTATAAGCCCTGCATTCCTCTGAAGAAGGGCTGTAAAGGAAGACCTGCAGTTTTCTTTTTCAGGGCATTTCTTTACCATATTTCTTTCAAGTCCGGTATCGATATCTTCAATAAGGTGGCTGAGGACCGCATTTGAGTATTCCTGCCTCGAGCATTCCATAGCAGTTTCAAAGCGCAGCCTGTTCGAGTATTCCATTACTTTCTTGATATCGCTATGCATATCGCAAAGCTTTTCCCTGATAGCTTTTATTTCCGCTATTTCCGCTATTTCCGGATCTTCCGGGTTTTCAGAAAAGTTTTCTTTTTTCTTGCCGCTGTCTTTCATATTTTTTACATCTTCCGGCTTCACTTATAAAGTTTCTGTTACGACCCTGAAGGTCATTGGGATATACTAATTCTCTCGGGTACTGGAGTGCATTTAGTATATTTTGATGCCGATTAAGTATAAATCAATGACTGGCTGATTACTAATGGCATAAATGCCAGGGACTTGAAGGGGAGGTGAAAATAGTATGGTAAAGTGCGGAATTTGTGGAGGGGAAGCCCCGAAACAGCCCTGTATAACTGAAGAAGGGAACTGCGACCTTTGCGGTAAAAAGGTTGCTCTTGCGGAAGAACAGGAAAAGAAGAAAAAGTGAGATATGAATGGTATGAATACCATTTAACTAACTACACACCACCCGAAAAAGATGTCTACAGCACTAATTGCCCTTCTAAAAAGGGTAATTAATGCACTCTCTTTTTTGAAAACTGGAAATCTATACTGCAAAAATCTATACTGCAAAAATCTATACTGCAAAGTTTCTCTGTTATTTTATTGTTCTCTCTTCAACCTTCTATTTTAACTGTTTTCCCCTTACTTTTCTGTTTTTAGTTGTTTTCTCCAGATTTTCTATTTTTATTGCTTCTCCTCAATTTCAGACAGAGAGATTAACTGCAAAAGCCAGCAACATCTAAAATATATCATCAATTATTTATCCAATTATATACTATTTTATCTATCTTATTTCGCTCTTTCTGGGCCGTATTCTTTTTTCTGTCATACGTCCCTTTAACGCCTCCGGGGGATGACAATGCATGAATTTTAAAGGCATATTTGATAAAGACGCGAGCAACAATAAAGATGATAATGAAAAGTCTGGCAAGGAAGCTGTAAAAGTCGGGCCGATTTTAGCTGAACTGGGGCATGCTCCAGGCACGATAAAAATGACGCTCGTATCTCCGAAAGCCGTGGAAGAGAAGTCCATAGATTCAATTGCCAGTGCGATGCTTATTATCAAGGAGCTTTCGAGAAAGGTTGGAGACACTGTAGAGGAAATACCTGTTGAACGCAGGCCTTCTCAGGTACAGCTGGCTTTTAGCCTTCGTCTGACTACGGATGGAAGGGCAGTCATTACCAAGTCCGAAAAGGAAACAAATCTGAAAGTAACATTGATGTGGAAGCACGACGGGAAAGACGGGGAAGAAATTATAGGGCAAGGCAAGGAACAATATATAGAGGAAAGTGATGTAAAACGAGGGCTATACTCCTGAAAGACCAGCTGTCCGAGCCAAAAACCGGTTATAGGTAACCTTCCTGATAAGTTTCTGTCCAGCAAATGTATCTGCTCAAAAATACGGGTTTCTTTAAGGAAGAAATAAGTACGAGCCGGAGCAAAATAATTCATTATATGAAATCCAGGCTTCTTGCCCTTATCCTTGCCCTTTCGCTTGTTGCGAATGCTTACTTTGTTTTTTTATATCAAGCTCCGGTTGAGGGGGAGCAGGTCCGGGAAATGCAGGCACGTATAAATTCCCTTGAAAAAGAGAATCAAAGGCTTGAAACAAAAATAACTCAGAATAACCAGTCTCTCCAGTCCTATGCTTCCCAGGTGGACTTCTACCGTGAGAGAGTCTTTGAACTCGAAAATACCCTTCAAACATGCCCTGCAGGTCTGGAAGGTTTTGCCACTTTGCAGGCTCCTGCCGTCTTCCAGAAAGTTGAACTGGAAAGGTCAGGTCCTTTTATCCGGGAGGCGGTTTCTGAAGAGGGTACCCTTCTCAATATCTCGGTTGAAACCAGGCCTGGGAAAGGCCGGGTGCTTGTCCAGACCACTCCTCTTATGGGCGTGATTTTTCAGGACGCTGCAAATACTGCAGTTTTCGTGGCCCAGAAGGAGACCGGAGTTTCTCTCTCAGGCAGCGATGTTATTTTCAGCATTACTTCTGATCAGGAAATCCCGGGTGTTGACGGTTCGAGTGCAGGGGCTCTAATGGCCCTTCTTACAATTTCCGCTATCAACGGCACTGAACTTAATGATAGCATCACCCTTACCGGCACCATTGACGATGAAGGCAATATCGGCGCTATAGGCGGAGTTTTCGAAAAAGCTACGGCAGCAGAAGCCGGGGGAAAAACTCTCTTCCTTCTTCCAGGTGAAAACAGGGAGCTTGTCACTTACAAATTAGTAAAAAGGGAAGTCAGCGGCTTTGAAGTCATTGAAAGAGTCCCGGAAGTTGTGGACGCCGAGGAATATATCGAGGATAATGTCGGGATAGATATCGAGTACGTGGATACGATTGAGGACGTGCTGAAGTATGAGAAATAAAATCGATGAAATATAAGATCAAATGAAATGTAAAATCGATGAGAAATAAAATCGAGGCCTTCTTACATTTTTTATTTCTAACAAAGTTAGGGAAAGGGATTTTTCCTCTCCCTTTCATTTTGCCTTAACGGTTTTTATGGGATATTTTACAAATCAGACCGGAAAATCTTCTATTTTCTCTAAGAAATATATTTCCGGTTTGCCAATAACCCCTGCTTTTTGCATTGTCTTTTTCAGGTCTTCGGATTCGTAGAATCCTGTTGCGTTTTCTTTTTTATCCCATTCTAAAAGGATACAAAGGTCGTTTGTTTCGTCCGAACTGCAGAAAAGCTGCCCGCCTTTGCATCCTGCTTTCCCTCTTGTAGTTCCGTGTTCGTCAAAAATAGATTTCCATCTGGAATAGTCCTCTACTTTATGCTTTATAACAACATATACCATAGCAATTCCCCTCTTTTATAATATGGGCTTTTTTATAAAAAAAGCTTGCTTGAACTCTTCCCCGGAAACCCGAATAATTAATGAGCCGAATCCTGCCATGTTTTATATTCTTTGATAGTCATAATTTTTATATCTAAACTTCTATCTCCTATTTTTGATTCCAAAGGTGACCAATATGTTTGAAAAATTTATCCCAAAACAGAGGAAAATGTCCACCCGGGTCGGGGGGCTGCTTACCCTTATGGGGGAGGCAATGTTTCTGTTTTCAATCCTCAATTTCCTGATGATTTCCCGGCTTCAGTATTACAGTGAAGGGGATTCGTATATCAGGACCGTTTTTCCGCAGTATTTCCTCTTTTTTGCGGGGTTGAGTATCATAGGCTTTGTTGCGATGTGGTTTGTGTACGTTTATGTCCTGCCGAGCAAACAGCGTTTTTCCCAGGAACAGGCCGTTAAAGACAACCGGAGCCCCATGTATGACAGGATCCTTGAGGTGCAGGACGAGCTTGCCGAGATGCGGAAGATGATCAAAGAGCTCTCGGAAAAGGTCGAAAAGCTTTCGGAAAAAGAGTTGTGATTAGCACTGAGTGTGGTAAATGAGTTAATTCCTGAAATTTTTCTTTTCGGCATCCTCTTTTATTTGATAGCGGCGACTTTAATATGACAGCCGCTTCATCAAAAACAGATTCTTCCGGATAGGCTTCTACTCCGTGCTCGGTGCCAGTATATGCTATTGCAAAGGATCTCAAATTCGATTTTAAAATCCCTTATCTAATTTCAGTACATCTGATTAATATGCCTTTTTTTATAAAACCACGTGTATTTTTTATGTAATAAGCCATCCCCTGCTCCCTCTCCTTCTACAGAAAGACGAACTATAATCTCCATCAAGCATTACCGTCGCGGTGTAGTTCGGCACGGGCAAGCAGGAGGAAGAGATTCTGGCATGGTTCATTGCCACGAGTTTCCAGAAAAGTTAGATCGAGGCGTTCAGGTATTCGACGAGTGCCTCGCACAATCGTTGTGCAGACAACGTGCGAAAAATAATTTCGTATATCAAGGGGGAATTGCATGGTTACCGAGAGAGAATTTGATTCGTTGCAGATGAAAGATGTCGCTGTGGTGGAGGTACCGGTGGATGAGGATGTAGCTGCCAGGCGGCTTTCCAAAGCCATCACCTTCCCTACTATCTCCAATCAGGACCGCAGTGACTTTGATGAGAAAGCGTTCAATGATTTTCATCAATACCTGGTGGACACCTATCCGCTCGTCCACAAGACCCTGAAACGGGAGATCCTCGGCGATCCCCGCAGGTTCAGCCTGTTCTACACCTGGAGTGGCAAGAATCCATCTCTGCCGCCAATAGTGTTGATGGGCCATCAGGATGTGGTGCCGGTGGTCCCTGGCACCGAACAGCAGTGGGAACATGACGCCTTTTCAGGAGATGTCGCTGATGGCTATATCTGGGGCCGTGGTTCGCTCGATGACAAGATCATGATCCTTGCCATCCTGGAAGCCGTCGAGATGCACCTCAAGCAGGGCTTCCAGCCAAAGCGCACCATCCATCTGGTCTTCGGACAGGACGAGGAGGTGATGGGCCCTGAAGGCGTGAAGCAGATAGTGAAAGAGCTGAAATCTCGAGGTATCAATGAGGTCGCACTGGTTCTGGATGAGGGCCTGCCGCTGACCGGCGGCCTGTTCCCCGGTATCACCGCTCCAATCGCCCTGATCGGCACAGCGGAAAAGGGTTACACCACCCTGCAGTTGAAGGTAGCAGGCCCCGGCGGGCACTCGGCTATGCCTCCAAAGAACTCCAACATCGGCATTCTGGCCCAGGCTATCACCAAAATCGAGGCAAACCCATTCCCTTACCGGATCACACAGCCCGTGCGGGACCAGATGCGTTTCCTGGGGCCGGAACTCCCAGAGAAGTTCCACGAGGTTCTGGAAGATATTGCTTTTGGCAGCGAGCCCGAAATGGAAGAGACTACAGAGCAAAAACGTGCCCTGGAGTATACGGAAAACCCCACAGTGGGATGGCAAGCCCGGAACACCAGCGAGGACCAGTTCCTCAAATACATGCTCACAGGCCCTCAAACCACGGCTATGCTCCATACCACCACGGCGGTTACGATGGTCAACGGCGGCGTCAAGGAAAACGTCATGCCTCCAATTGCCACCGCGGTTGTGAATTTCCGGATTTTGCAGGGCGAAACCGTGCAGTCAGTTTTGGAGCAGGTGAGGAAGATAGTAAATGACAACCGGGTGGAGGTAACGGAACTTTCAGACTCCATCGATCCGTCTCCGGTGTCGGACCCCTGTGGCAAGGAGTACAGGGCGATTGAGAAGTCGATCCGCCAGACATGGGGCACGCCCGACCTGGTAGTGTCCCCGTATCTCGTCATCGGCGGAGCTGATGCCAAGTACTTCGCTGCCTCTATCGCCAGGAACGTGTACCGCTTCACCGCCGTGCGTGTCGAATCAGCGGCAGACGCCGCACGCTGGCACGGCGTCAACGAGCGGGTGCTGGTCAGGGAGTTTGCCAAATCTATCGGCTTTTTCCACCAGTTAATCACCAATGTCGAAGAGCTTTGATTTTCGACAACGAGGTCCAGAAATGCAAGGAGAGTAAACCATGAATATCACCACGATGAGGGTTTAGAAGTGGAGCAGTGCCACTGATATCGGCGACGGAAACACGGCGAAGATGATGTCATGAACAGTTAGGAGGTCAGTCAGGCTGACCAGGTAGATTCAGCTGGTCTGATTTCGAACGCATGATGATAAGGGAATGCAAATGGGGAATGCGGTACACACCGAAAATTCAAAGTGCACGAATTCGAGGAGACGGATGTGTAATAGCCTCCTCCCCAGGTATGGTCCTTTTTCAAAAACAATTTTATTTATAGGGGCAGTATAAGTTCAGGGAGTTTTTTGGTAAAATGGTCCCACATACTGATTCATCTCACACAAACCCTTTGAATATTTCAGATGAGAGTGGTTTACCTCCACATCTTCTGAAATTTCTCACCGAGATATCCCGGGCTCTGACTGCTGCAGGAATCGCGGTGATGTCCATAGAATCAATTTTAAAAAAAATATGCCAGGCTTATGGTGTCAAAGCTGAAGAGGTTATTAATTTACCTACTTTTTTACTCATAAAGATTGCAGATGGAGATTCAAAGGCTCTGGAAGTCACCCTGCAGAAACCCGGAGTACTTCCTTTAGACCAGGTTTCAAGATTATATGAGTTGATCTACCAGGCAGAAAATGCTGAAATAACACCTGAACAGGGAATAAGGCGTATTAATGAAATCCTTAATGTTAAACGCCAGCATAACTATATTAAAAATATTTTAGGCTATGCACTGTTTTCCACAGGCCTGGGAACACTCTTTTTGCCAACCCTTAATGGGTTATTTTTTTGTGGGGCATTAGGGGCCGTAGTGGGACTTATATTAGCTTATTCTCAGGATAAACCAAAACTTACTCTGATTCTGCCTGTTCTAACGGCTTTTATTGTTTCCACGATATTCTCTTTCGGGTTTAAACAGGGAATTGTAAACGGGTCCCTAACTATAATGGTCCCAGCACTTGCCTACTTCATCCCCGGAGCAGTTCTGTCCACAGGAATGTTCGAACTGGCAGCAAACAATGTGGTATCCGGTGCAACCCGCCTGGTTCAGGGGGTTGTAATACTGCTACTTCTCTTATTTGGAGTGATAGTAGGCCTCCAGGTTGCAGGACTGTCCGGGGTCCACATAGTAGCTGATACGGCAACTCCTCTAAATTGGTGGGCTCCCTATATCGGAGTTCTTGTTTTCACCCTCGGGATGTATCTTTTGATGTCTATAAGAAACAAGGATATGGTAGGGGTTTTAATTGTATTGTTTGCCACTTTCCTGGGACAGCAAGCCGGGAACTACCTTTTAGGAGGACTTCTCGGGGCTTTCACAGGCTCCATCATCATGACCATGCTGGGAACTTTTCTGGAGCGATCCAGGCTTAGAACGCCGTATTATGTGTCTATAATACCTGCATTCTGGATCCTGGTTCCCGGAGCACTTGGATTTATCAGCTTAGCTGCACTGGTGGAGAACTATTCACCTTCCATTTCCAGTCTGATCCAGGTAGCTCTGACCTTTGTGGGGATCTCCACGGGGCTGTTAATCGGTGCTGTGATTGCCGATCCTTTAAAAATAGGGTCGTATCCTCAGGTTATTGAAAAGGAACTCTAAAAATTAAAAATTCCTTTAAAATCACATGTAATCAGTTATTCCTTCTGCCATTAGATATGCTAGTCCATAATGAAAAGAAGAACGGTGTCAATGTGTTCTTATTTGTATACATCTATGTAAATGCGCATGAACCCATGACAGGAAAAATAAGATTCACCAAAGGTCAGACCAGAGAAAAGTGCGGATGAAATCTAGGAACATGCATATATGATTTGCCAGTGCCCGATCATTTAAATATCGTAAATTACATATTGCTGCGGGTCTGAAAAGTTATGCTCTTTTTTAAAGAACAGCTCTCTTTTCAGGAAAAAATAATTTCTTCAAATCCTTAAAAACGATATTCCGTCGATTATGCCCCCTGAAATCACCCCAATTCTTGAAGAACCTGCCCTCATCGTCAGGAACACGGAAACTGCCCTGGTAATTGCCGATATCCACCTCGGGATCGAGTGGGACCTCTACAGGAGCGGGATCAATTTGCCAAGCCGGATAAAAGACCGGCTGGACCGGGTTCTTGGCTATATACAAACATGTTCTCCTGACCGGATAGTGCTCCCTGGGGACGTGAAGCATAATGTTCCTCAGATCTCCTGGCAGGAGAAGGATGAGATCCCTCATTTTCTTGAAACGCTTGCAGAACATGCGCATGTTGATATTTTTCCGGGCAACCATGACGGAGGAATTGAATCTCTTTTTAGCGGACAGAAGGATATCAAGGTCCATTCGGTCCGCGGTGCGGTCATTGACGGAGTGGGGTATTTCCACGGGCATACCTGGCCTGCACCTGAACTTCTGGCTGCATCCCACGTAATTACTGCCCATAACCACCCCACAGTCCGTTTTACCGATGCCTTTGGTTATTCTATAGTTGAACCTGCCTGGATCAGGACAAAATTCAATGTTGAAACCCTGAAAGCTCGTTTCGGAAACCTTGATTTTGAAAACAGGAGAGATTGGGCAGACCCTGAGGTCTTTATCATGCCCGCTTTTAATGAGCTCTGCGGGGGCGTCCCCTTTAATGAGTCAACACAGGAAGACCTTCTGGGTCCGGTTTTTTCTTCAGGGGGGATTGAACTTGAGGATGCCGAAATATATCTGCTGGACGGGACAAGGCTCGGGCTGCTTAAAAATATCCGCAAATTGCAGCATACCAGAGTCCGAGTCAGGAAGGAAGGTCGGAAACGCAAAAATTCCGGTATTTCCGGTACTTCCGAAACCTCCGGTAAGTAACATTAATGTGAACAGACCACAGGCAGATGCTAATAACCAGGGCAGTCTTCTAAACTGTTGAAAACGTTTGACTCTTTTTTCTTAACGTTTATATAAAATGCAGGGATGTATGTTAAAATATATCCGGAATAAGGCTAACAGGTAGAATAAGCAGTCTTCAGTTTCCGGATTGGCTTAAGTTTAATTTACTGATCGATTTACTTACATTCACCTGAAGAGGATGTACTGATTCAATGACTATGGAAATTAACAACACGGACCTGTCTGAAGAAATGCCCCTGTCTGATGAAACTGATTTATCGGGCTCCAGGGCTTTTGACGACTCTAAAATTGTAAAATTAAACGGTATCATAAGCCAGGGGCTCAACCCCTATCCCTATAAGTTCGAAAAGAACGGGGATATCTGCGATATCCTGAAAAAGTTCGAGGACTTTGAAAAGAACGAGGGCTTATCTGTAAGGACCGCAGGAAGGCTCTATAACATCAGAAAGCACGGTAAAATGATATTTGCCGACCTTGGGGACCAGACCGGCAGGATTCAGGTGCTTGTAAGGAAAGGAAACCTTCCGGACGAAGAGTTCGAGACTTTTAAGAACCTTGTGGACTCCGGAGATATCATAGGGTTTCAGGGTGAAATTTTCAGGACAAAGAGAGGAGAAGATTCCATCAGTGTGTCCGAATTTGTCCTGCTTTCCAAGTCCCTTTGCGCCCTCCCCGAAAAATTCCACGGCTTAAAAGACGTCGAGACCAGGTACAGGAAAAGGTATCTTGACCTCATAGTCAACGCCGAAAAGAGAGAAATTTTCGTCATGAGGAGCAAACTCATCTCCGAGATCAGAAGGTTCCTTGCCGAAAGGGAATTTCTCGAGTTTGAAACCCCTGTGCTCCAGACTGTATATGGAGGCGCAAACGCAAGGCCTTTCACGACTTTCCACAACTGTCTCGGGCAGAACCTCTTTTTGAGAATTGCCCCTGAACTCTACCTCAAGAGGCTTGTTGTTGGCGGGTATGAGAAGGTCTTTGAGATTGCCAAAAACTTCCGAAACGAAGACATTGACACGACCCACAACCCTGAGTTTACGATGATCGAGGTCTACGAGGCCTACCGGGACTATAATGACATGATGGACTTAACTGAAGGTATGGTCTCGGAACTCGTGTTCAAGCTGACAGGCAGCTATGAGGTGCAGATGGGCGAAAACACGATCAACCTCCGTTCTCCATGGAGGAGGCTTTCCATGGAAGACGCCTTAAAAGAATATGCCGGACTTGATGTCTTTGCCCACTCTATTGAAGAGCTGAAGAAAATCGCCATTGAGAACAGGATTGAAGATTACGAAAAGGCAAAGAGCCACGGTGAATTCCTTGCTCTGCTTTTTGAAGGTCTGGTAGAGGACAAGCTGATAAACCCGACTTTCATATACGATTTCCCTGTAGAAAACTCCCCTCTTGCCAAAAATCACAGGGAGAAAGCAGGTTTTGTCGAGCGCTTCGAGCTTTTCCTCAACGGCTGGGAACTGGCAAACGGCTATTCCGAATTAAACGACCCGCTTGAACAGGAGAAGAGGTTCGAAGATCAGGATAAGAAAAGAAAGCTGGGAGACCTTGAAGCCCAGACCATCGATTACGACTTCATAACAGCCCTTGGATACGGCTTGCCCCCAACCGGCGGCATGGGGCTCGGAATCGACCGCCTTACCATGATCCTTGCGGGTCTCGAATCCATCAAGGAAGTAATCCTTTTCCCGCAGATGAAAAGGGAAGACTGATTGATTTCAGACTTCATTTTGTTCTGCAGGTTCGAGTTTGTCCTGCCAAGCGGACAGACCAGTCGGGGAGCAAATCCCCTTCTTTTTTATTTCGGAGAAGCCTGAACGGCATCTTCCTCGGGCAGCATAGAACTTGATTCGGCTGAAGTCTACCTGCCGGATGGAACGAAATTAGGGGAAGTAAAGAATCTCAGGAAGCTGGACCATATCCGACCAAGGCTGAAAAGGAGGGAGACCTCAAAAAAGGCCCAAATAAAGTTCATGTTTGAATGGGAAGTTGTGAAAACTTTTGTATTGTTATTGTCCTTATTATCCATGGTTATATTATCTTTAATTATATTCTCCCCATAGATGCCATCTTCAACAACACTTCTTTATAATTAAATGTAATATGTTACTATGCAGTATCAAATTTTTCTATTGGATAAGCTACTCATAATTTAAACCTCTTCAATCCCGGAAAAGTGCCTGTGTATGCTGAACCTGAGACAAGAATGAGAAAATAATCCGTTTTTAAGTAAACTGGCCGAGGACAATCTAATGGCTAAAGAAGAAATATATAGGGCTCTATTTGAGCAGTCCAATGATGCGATTTTCATAACAAATGGGGAGCGTATTCTGGAAGTTAACCCTAAAGGCTGTAAACTTCTCGGATATGATAGGGTTCATCTTGAAAAAATTCTCCCCCAATCTCTATTTACTGAAGAATCTCTTCCCGGTTTCCGGAACGCATTGAACGTAACTCTGGAGAACGGATCGGCGCTTTTTGAGACTAAGATCAAAAGGTCAGATAATAGTATCCTCGACATAGAGGTTAGTTCCTCTGTAATGGATAAAAAAAGTAAAAAGCTCCTTATTATCGCCCGGGACATAACTTTGCGTAAAGAATCGGAACGTTTGGCGCAAAAAGAAAGAGATCGATTGAGTGCTTTACTGGAAAAAAGCCTATGTGGAATATTGCTAATCGAAGCCTCAAGCCACAAAATCGTTGATGTAAATCCCGTTGCAATTAAAACGATCGGGAGATCAAAAGAAGAGATTGTCGGAAATATCTGTCACCAATTTATCTGTCCTGCCGAGGTCGGAAAATGTCCTATCAGTGATCTTGGACTGAATATGGATAATTCAGAAAAAACGATCATCAATGCTCAAAAGGAAGTCATCCCGATCCTTAAGAGTGTGGTTCCGGTAACTATAGGGGACAGAGATTATTTTGTTGAAAGTTTCATTGATCTGTCCGAGCGTAAAAGAACCGAAAAGAAACTGCTTCAGGCAAAGTTTGCTGCAGAGGGTGCAAGCCGGGTAAAGAGTGAATTCCTCGCTACCATGAGCCACGAACTGAGGACCCCTCTTACTGCTATCATAGGTTTTTCGGACCTGCTGCTCGAAGGTATAAATGGAGAACTTGATGAAAGAACTAAGCGATATTTAAATAATATTTCACGCAGTGGAAACCACCTCCTCATCCTTATAAACAATATCCTTGACCTTTCAAAGATTGAAGCCGGGAAAATGGAACTAAACCTGGAATGTTTTTTCGTTTCCGAAGTTTTTGAAGACTTGAAGTTTATAGCCTCCGCAAGCGCATTAAATAAAGATATTTCTATAGAATTCAATGTCAAAGATAACCTGTCTATCATTGCTGACAAAGTAAGATTCAAACAGATTCTTTATAACCTCATAAGTAATGCTATCAAGTTCACCCCCGTTGGCGGGTTTGTAAGAATCTCAGCCGAGATGTCTGAAAATATGATTCAGATCCGGGTCTCAGATACCGGCATAGGGATCTCGGAAGAAGACCGGAAATACCTCTTTGAGCCTTTCAAACAGATTGATTCGGACATGAACCGGCAGTACGAAGGTACTGGCCTGGGGCTTGCTCTGGTAAAAAAGTTTGTTGATATGCATAAGGGCAGAGTATGGTTTACAAGTGTTCAGGGAAAAGGGTCCTCTTTCATATTTGAGTTGCCCGTAAATGGTCCGGATGATACGAAAAAACCTGATAATGTATTGAAAGATAGTACCACCAAAGTTGGGGTAGCTGCTAACTTCTCAGGATGAATAATTCCAGATTTTAATGCGGTATAGTTATAGGAAGGCCGTTCCCAGTCCCGGCGGTGAATAGTACATCATTTATCTTCGCAGGCGGAAAGACCCCTTTCTCGGAAGCCGCAGGCTGAAAGGGAGGGGTATTTCACAGTATTGTAACCTATTTAAGGTTGAAAGTTCTTTCCTAAATGCTAAAGACTCAGAGGTTTCCTGTTGAGGTTTTAACTTGGGAGCGCAGAGGCACAGCGGGAAGTCCCCTTCCTCGGAGGCATCAGCCGACAGGTGGGGGATGAAAGCGCAGCCTCGCACAGTAGTAAATATAACTTTATAAC
>NZ_JJQY01000129.1:0-26405 GCF_000979295.1 Methanosarcina sp. 1.H.T.1A.1
TCTCGTGGGCTCGGAGATGTGTATAAGAGACAGGTACTATATGCCCTGTGCAGGCTGCCTTAACCTGCTACAAGTGCATCGCTTCCCCACTAGAAGCGGCTTTGTGGCATTTCACATGGAGCTTTGGACTCCGTTTTTGAATTCCATTTTGGACTCCGTTTTTCCATTACCAATTAACTCCAGAGATGCTGATCTTGCAGTTCTGATCCTGAAGTCGTATAAAATAAACTTGATTTAACAATTAGGCTTCTTGCATTTTACCATATATAAAATTATGTCTTAATAAAACTAACGAAATATAATTTTATAGTTGGTTGCAGTTAGTTATGCGAAAAGAAAGTTGGAAAGTGCGTAATATACTGAAAGATGATAGAATATATATCTGAGCCTCATGCCCGAGTCCTGTACATTATAATTAATCTCAGAAAAAATTTATTTTTGAACCTTAATTTATTTTTGAACCTTAATTTATTTTTGAACCTCAATTTATTTTTGAACCTTAATTTATTTTTGAACCTCAATTTATTTTTGAACTTTTAGTGAACAGTCAGACATGTTCACTAAATACACTTATAATAGAGGTGCCGGCAAGTTCAAAAAACCTTTAAAAAACAACGGCATGTTTTCAGCTCTTCGAAACATGCCTGCTCTCGAGTATATCCATCCCGACAGCTACAAACCCATATACAAAGCTCAGTACAAGAATAATAGTGGCTCCCGATGGAACATCCAGAGCATATGAAAGGCCTATTCCGGTAACACTGATCACGATCCCGAAGACAGTGGAGATAAGCATCATCCGCTTCAGGTTATTGGTGAATTTACGGCTCAGGGTTGCAGGAATGGTCAGAAGGGCGATCACAAGGATAATTCCCACGACTTTGATAAGGACAACAATTGTAAGGGCAATAATACAGAGAAGGAGGAGATAGAGCTTTTCGGTAGGGACGCCCTGTACAGTTGTGAACTCTTCATCAAAGCATAAAGAAAGAAATTCCTTATAGAACAGATAGACCGCACCCACTATGACGATATCAAGAACCAGCATCAGGTACAGGTCAAGCCGGGGAACCGTAAGGATATTTCCAAAGAGATAGGTCATCAGGTCCGGGGCATATCCAGGAGTAAGATAGACAAAAATAACTCCCAGAGCCATTCCAAGAGACCAGAGAATGCCTATTGCACTGTCTTCCGGGATTTTAGATTTCTTGCTTACGATGCCCATGACAAGAGCGGAGAGCAAGCTGAAAGGAAGAACTCCGAACATGGGGTTTATCCCTAAATAATAACCAAGCCCGACCCCTCCGAAAGAGGCATGGGCAATCCCACCGCTGATGAAGACGATCTTTTTAACGACAACGTAGGCGCCTATGATTCCGCAGGCAACGCTTGCAAGGATTGCGGCTATAAGGGCGTTCTGTATAAAAGTATATTGCAGAAGATCAAACATTTTTTATTTCTCCTTGAGAGACTTTTTTCGAACCCAATCTTGATCTTCAGGAACTCCCTTTGTGCCTTTCCAGCACTCTGTGGGGCACTCCATGAGCAATTAGTTCGACAGGGCACTGGTAGGTGGCTTCCAGGTCCTCAACCGAGATTTCTCTTGAGTTATGGTAGTGAAGCGTGCGGTTCAGGCAGGCTATCCTGTCCACATAGACAGAAACTGCACTGAGGTCATGTGTGACCATAATGACTGCCATTTCCTGCTTGAGCCTGTCCAGGAGTCGGTAGAGTTCATCCTGCATGTGAGGATCAAGCCCGGTATTGGGTTCGTCAAGAAGCAGGAGTTTAGGGTTCGTTGCAAGAGCACGGGCAATAAAAACCCTCTGCCGCTGCCCACCCGAGAGCTGGCCTATCTGCCGGTCCTTAAGGTCGAACATTTCCACTGTTTTCAGAGCCTCTTCAGCAGCCTTTTTGTCCTCGTCACTGTACTTTTTCAGAAAACCCGTATGGCTCATCCTGCCTGTCAGGACGACTTCCCAGACACTGATCGGAAAATCAAAGTCAAAACCTTTGTACTGGGGGACATACCCTACAAGGTCTCTGCTTTTTTCCGGAGGCTTCCCAAAGAGTTTCACGCTGCCTTTATAGGGCTTCAAAAGCCCAAGGAGCACTTTGAGAAATGTGGTCTTTCCCCCACCATTGGGTCCAATAATCCCAAGCAATCCATTGGGCTCTTTTAATTCCAGACTTACGGCCTCAAGGATTGTCTGGTTTCCGTAGCGGACCCAGACATCCTCTAGCTCTATAACCTTCTCCATTACCCTTCCTTCAGACTATCGTTTTTATCTTATCCCGAATTATGTTCTTTTTATATTTAGCTATAGAACCTGAATACTGATTTTACACAAGGTTTCTGGCAAAGACATCGGACACGTTGTCCATGTTTGCAATGTAATCCTTTGCAAGAGGGTCAACAGCCACAACTTCGCCGCCAATTTCTTGAGCTACAACTTCCGCACTCCGCGGGCTGAACTGAGACTGGACAAAGATAACCTTGACCTTCTTTTCCTTTGCAAGATCTATGAGCTTCGCGAGATCCCGCGCACTCGGCTCTTTTCCTTCAACCTCAACAGGAATCATAGTAAGCCCGTAATCTGCGGCAAAATATCCCCAGGATGGATGATAAACCATGAAATTTCTTTCCTCGCTTCCTTCCAGCTTTTCCCGAATCCTCGCATCCAGAGCATCCAGCTCTTCAAGGTAAGCATCTCTATTTTGAGTATAGTAAGCTTTGTTTTCAGGGTCTAGTTCCACAAGTCCTTCATAAATATCTTCGACCATCATTTTTGCGTTTGCAGGAGATGTCCAGATGTGGGGATCCAGTCCTTCATGATCCTCATCGCTTTCTTCTTTGTTCCCGGCTTCAAGCTCTTCATCATGTTTCTCAAGCTCTCTCAGTTCGAGCCCTTTGGAGCAATTTACAATCAGAGTGCCACTATTCATGGTCTCGAATTTGTCAATCCAGACTTTCTCAAAGGGCATACCAACCCCGACTGTCACTAACATGCTGGCTTTGCTAATTTCCTGGACTTCCTTTGGAGAAAGTTCATAGGTGTGAGGATCTGCTCCGGGAGGGATAATGACAACGGTTTTTACTTTATCTCCTCCGACTTTTTCTACAAATTCAGCCAGGGGAACAACACTTACGGCAACTGTTATGGGCTCGTCCGTTCCTGACATTTCAGTTTCCTGTTCTTTAGTCTTATTATCTCCGGAATCGCCGGCATCTGTACACCCACTGATAAAAATGCTCAGACCAACAATCAAAAGTACTAATATAGGTATGATTTTTAATTTCATAATTGAGCTCCTGTTTTTTCACTTTCATTATTACTTCATTGCTTCAATCAGTTTCATTTCTGGAAGGGACTGATATAAGACTGAAATAAGGATGAAATAAGGATGAAATAAGGATGAAATAAGGATGAAATAATGAAGATAAATTTGGCATATACCCAATAATTTAACTCATATACAAGATTTCTTGGGGTTAACCCAACTTTATCTCAAAACCGGATCAAAGGCTTTATTCAACTCCCCATTCATGCTGGCAATTAATGACAATGCTCCTCATGAAAGCATTTCTCGTGGCTTATTTCTCCGCATACCCCGACCATCGGATGACCCATTGAGTTGCAGATTTTGTTTACCGCATCCCTGGAAACAAAAGCTTCAAAGCGAGAAACCTCAGCACATGCATCCTCCGTCGAAAGGCCGTAATGAGTAAAGAGAAGACTCAAAATCCTGTGTCTCCGGACAAGAAATTCTGCATATGCCTTTCCCATTTCTGTCAGATCCACACCCCTGTATGGAACATGGTTCAGGTAGCCAGCAGTTGCAAGTTCAGTTAAGGTCTTGCTTATTGTTGAAGGGTCGACCTGCAGGCAGGAGGAAATTTCAGTAGTTTTTACAGTGCCTCTTTTTTCAAAAATAAACTTGAGGTAATCTGCCTTTCTCGGAGAGAGCTCAAGGCCCGTAAAATCAGGATAATTTTGCTCATTCATATAGATAAATATAAAAAACTGGTATTTATTGTTTGTCATGTACCAAATTACAAAGTTATATTTGTAGTATATCAAACTTAGAGCTCACCGGAATATATCTCCGGCAAAAAATGAAAGGCATTAAAATCGAAGAAATTAGGTTCCAGTATAAAAAACCGGCAAGTATGAAGAACTCAGTAAGTATAAAAAACATAAAAAATATGAAAGAACCGGCAAGAATAGAACTCTAGCAGGTATGAAACTAGCGAAACTAGCAGGTATGAGAAAATTCAGTAGAAGAAAACATACACTCCGGAAACCAGCAGGAAACTTACCACGCCCATCAGAGCGCCCCCGAGAGTATTTGCCCTGAAAACCTCGGAGGGTTCAAGTTCTGCCAGTTCTCCGAAAATCCAGAAGAATGGATCATTGACATGCGAAATCACGAAAGTACCTGACGCCATTGCAAGGATCAGAATCTCCGCAGGAAGCCCAAGTTCCGGAACCAGAGGAAGCAAAAGGGATGGCGCAACAAGCATTGTTACAACCCTTGACCCCTGCACGGTTTGAAGGGCTGCTGCAACAAGAAAAGGAACAAGGATGTGAGGAAGGTTAATCTGCAGGAAAAACCTGCCAAGGGCTTCTCCTGCTCCTGTCATGGCAAGAGTTGCACCAAGAGCTCCTCCCCCACACAGGTCAAGAAGGACAACACCACTTCTCCTTACGGCTTTTTCAACCAGGGTCCTGACCATTTCCAACCCCAGCGCCCTGCTGGAAAAAATGGAGAGAAGAACTCCTATAAGGAGGGCAACATTTGGGTTTCCCAGAAAAGAAAACAGAAGAGAGGGATGCTCAAAGCCAGCCTGGAAAAGGATCAGAAGCAAAGGAAGAAAGATTGGTGCATAAGCTTCAAGCCTGCCTGACTTTCCAGTATCTCTTCCCTGCACTCCATCTTTCCTTTGTACTCCATCTTTTCTCTGCACTTCGATACCTTTTTCCTGCATTACTCCTGTCTTCTCCTTTTGTGGAGTTTCTGTAATTTCTGTAAATTCTGGCTGAGCTTGTCCCTGATTATCGTGTTCGGAAACTCTGGCGGTTTCAGTCTTCCCCAATCTTCTGGCGTAGAGATAACCTGCAGTAGAAGTAGGAACAGCGATAAAAAATCCCAGAAGAATGAGTGTGTCCGTATTTGCTGAAAGTTCTTCTGCTGCCGAAATAATTACAGGGGAAGGATATACCAGATTAAATGAGGCAACAGCCCCGAGTGCAAGTGCAGTTGCAGTGGAAATGGGGGGGTAATTAAGCTTGGTAGCCAACTCTTTTGCTATCGGAATAAAGATGACATAGGCAAGGATATAGCACATCATTGGCACGGAAAAAAGAAAACCAAGAATGTTCAGGGCAAGCAGGGGATTTCTGGAAAAACGCATAATGTCAGAAGCTATTAAAGACATTCCACCGCTCTTCTGGAGCAGAAGTCCGATGATACTACCACTGGTGATAATGATTGCAAAACGGGAAAAAACATTACCAAGTCCCTTAGTTACCGCTTCAACTGCCCCCATAGGTTCTCCTGCAAGCACTCCTATGAAAAGAGATACAAAGACAAGGCTAAGGAAAGGGTGAAGCCTGAGTTTTGCTGTAAGAAGCAGTATGGCTATAAGGGCGAAAAGGAAAATAAGGACAGGGTGCATATTCGTTTAAATTTCTTCTGAAGCTATAAATCACTTCTGAAATCATAAAATTCTTCTGAAATCATAAAATTCTTCTGAAATCATAAACAATGAATTATCGACAATAGATAGTTTTCATCAGTCAGATCTTAAGGATAAATTTTTAAATATCCCCCTCCGGAAGTTGCTCAAAAGAATGAGAGAAAGAGGAAGAAGAAGAAGAAAGCTGGCTGAGTTCGTCAATTTCCTCTTCTCCAAGTACCCTTGCAAGGTTCAGGAGGATAAGAAGCCTGTTCCCTTTTTTCCCGACTCCGATCAGATATTCTGCATTAATTTTCGATTTAATCATATCTGGAGTCGGTTCAACAGAAGTAATAGGCAGTTTCAACACCCCACTTACGGAGTTTACAAGCATTCCTATAATTGTATCCCTGACTTCCACTATAATAATTCTGGACAGACTGTCCCTCTCTTTGGAGCTGAAACCAAGGCGCCTGTTGAGATCTATTACTACGATAATTTTTCCTCGCAGGTTAATTAGTCCCTTTATGCATTCCGGCGCCTGAGGAACGCGAGTGATTTTTGAAATCGGGATGATTTCGGAGACCTGCATGATATCGACTCCGAATTCTTCTCCTGACAGTTCAAACACCACCAGCTGAAGCGATTCTTCTGGAAGTGTAGAATCTTCCTTTATTGCTGTTTCCTCAAACATTTTAATCCCTCAGGCCAATTTAAGGATTTTAGCCCTCTATATTTAGCCAACCGTATTTAGCCAGCCATATTTAGCCAACCGTATTTAGCCAGCCATATTTAGCCAACCGTATTTAGTCAGCAATATTTTCGGGCTCTCCTTTTGAATTGCCAAGCCTGAATTTTTCAGTGGCTTTTTTCATCTTTTCCCCAAGCAAAGAGAGATCATTCGCCATGCTGGCAAGCTCAGACATTGAGGCACTCTGTTCTTCAAGAGCTGCGGCAGTTTCCTGGGTGCCTGCAGCGGACTGCTCCGATATAGAGGAGATATCTTCCAGTGTAGAGGTAATTTCTTCAATGGATGCGGACTGTTCTTCTGTAGCAGCTGCAACGTCTTCTATCATATTTGTGATTTCATTGATTGTGGAGACGATTCCGGTAACCATCTCAACCTCTTCACTAACCGATACTGAGCCGTTCTTCACATTCTTTTTACTTGCTTCTATGCTTTCCACTGTATCACTGATACTCTCCCGGATCTCATCAATCAGCCTGGAAATATTTTTGGCTGCGCTTCCGGATTCTTCGGCAAGTTTGCGGACTTCATCGGCTACAACAGAGAATCCTCTGCCGTGTTCGCCTGCCCTTGCGGCTTCAATTGCGGCATTCAGTGCAAGCATATTGGTCTGGTCTGCAATTCTGGTTATCAGCGTTATGATCTCATTGATCTGCTGAGACTTGGAGTCAAGTTCCTTGATAACAACTTCAGTTTCATCAACAGAAGAACTGATAAGGTCCATCTTTACCAGGACATCTCTGGAAACGTTTCCGATATTACGAACGGTATCATTCACCAGATTTGTACTTTTAGAAACTTTCTGGGTGTTATCCGCAACTTCCTGAATATTGTGGGTCATATCCTGCATTGCATGAGTTATATCAACAATTTTTGTGCTCTGCATTTCTGCCCCGTTAGAGATTTCAGCTGCGGTTTCTGAAATTCTCCTTGATGCAGATGCCACTTCTTCGGAAGAGGCAGACATTTCTTCCGAAAGTGTGGCAAGGCGCAGTGAACCTCCCTGAATTTCTTTAATCAAGCTGCGCAGGTTTTCAACCATTGCTTTAAAAGCCTCTGAAAGCTGGAAGATCTCGCTTCTCGAGGAACCTTTAATATCAACATCAAGATCTCCTTCAGAGATCCTGTCAGCAGCTTCAAGAAGTTCGTAGATAGGCTTTCTGTAGATGTTCAAAATCACAAAAACAAGGAAAGCACCAATAAGCATTGAAAGAAAAGTGACCAGAAAGATCTCATTTATAGAGTTCACGATCAGTGTATCCAGTTTTTCTTTCTGGTCAGCACTGGCAGCTGTAGCTTCTTCTCCAACCTGCGCAGCTATATCGGTCATATTTTTCTCTTCGATCGTTTTTCTTTCTTCCAGAGCCTTAAACTGCTCGAAACCGGCCTGGAAATTTTCCGCACTTGTAAGTATTTCCTTTCCTGCAGCAATATTTTCCGGCCTTTCCATTCGCCCGTTCAAGTCTGTAGAAAGTTCAATAATCTCTTCCATAAAAGTATCAAACTTATCTGCATATTGCTGATCAGGACTCATAGCATAATTTCGATACTCGTTTCTGGCTTTCATTGTCAATACAATGATCCTCTGAGCGCTCTCGGCGTTGGAGAACTTTTTCTCGAGAGTTTCATTTGAATAGCCCTTATCGAACTCTTCTCTGTACTGAGTCATCTGATTTTTAGAAAGCTCGTCTGCGTTTTTTAGTAAAGTTTCACTGTATATAGTAAGATTATCTCTCACATCTGCCTGTTCGTCATCTGCTTCAACATATCTGTCAAAAGCTTCCCTGAAATCGCTGGAAGCTGCAAGAACTAAATCCATCCGGTCGCGGTTCGCAGGATCAATGTAGCCTATGTATATTTCTTTGGATATCGCTGCCTGTGTGGGCACAAGGTTAAGATGGGAATAAACTTCTTCTTTGTAAGCAGGATCGCCGTGAATAATGTAGCTTTCCTCTGCTTGCAGGGCGCCCTGCATATTATTCATGATAAAAGTCATATTCTGGATAGCACGGCTCTTCTCCTCGACTTCGTTCATGCCTTGATAACCCGTATAACCTACAAAAAAGATCAAAACGAGGAGAAGGGCAAATCCTATCACCACATGCCCCATCTTTGTGCTTTTGTACATCTTTTTCACCCGTGATTCCAGCTTCTTCGCCTTTGCGCCCTTTCTCTCCTGCAACCGAAATATAACCCACGGAGATACTTATTGTAAAGGGCAGAAAGCTATAAACGCCTGTAAAAGGTCTTTATCCAGATTTCCCAACTAGTGCTCAATATAGATTATTTAAGAATTCATAAATTTCCTGATATAGATTATTTAAGAATTCATAAATTTCCTGATTCTTGAAAAGAGTAAGAACCTCAAATAATAGGAGAATTGGAGGTTCGGCATTCATCAAGAATACTCCTTCTGGAGATATTACTCAGGAAAATTCAGTGAAGAACTCGTTACTGTAAGGAACTCTTTGACCTGCGATCCAAAAATATCAAAATTTATGGGTTTGGAAAGGACAGCATGACATCCGGCTTTTAGGAATTCCTGTTCACTTTCAGGATCACAATGTCCTGTGACAGCAACCACTTTTATGCTTCGTGTATCAGGGTTGCATTTTATCCGTTGAAGCAGTTCAAGCCCATGCATCTTTGGAAGTTCCATATCCATCAGTACAAGATCAACTTTGACCTTACTGAGAACTTCCAGCGCTTCAAAGCCGTTTTTTGCCTTCTTCGGATCATATCCGCATGATTTCAGAAGGTCAGCTTCAATGACAAGGTTAAGCAGGTTATCCTCAACGATCAGGATTTCAGGCATTTGATCAACTCCTGTGCTTGCTTAAGAATTCTCTGAATGATATCCTTCTTACAGAGATGCTATTCTTACAGAGATATCGTTCTTACAGAGATATCGTTCTTATAGGGGGTTATTTTGTGAAACGAATTTTACTGGTGGGAACAGATAAACGGCTTAATTATATGGAATATTTTATCCTTACTTATCTTAGAAAAAATTCTATTAAATACCCTGATAAATTTTCTATCGCAAGCAAATTTCCATTATATATTACATTTCTGAACATAATTTGTAAGATTTGAAGGCAAATCGGTTGGAATTTGCAGGCTGGCACTCAAACACTTACAACTAAATTTTAACACCAAATAAGTGGATTTCAGTGACAAAAAGAAGACATTCAGTTCCCAGTGTTGATCCTTTACATAACGATATAGCAGATAGCAGTAAATTCCCCGACTTAATAAAGATAATATGAATTCCCGTAGAATATAAAGTTATTTATTAATATTTATACCACTGTTTTAATATATAAAGTGAAGATGAAAACATTTTATATTATATTGATGTGTCCCCAGGAAAAGTTGATTCTACGCATGGTATGAAAACAAGCACATCCAACCCTGTAGAATTTATTCTATGCAGTAACAGACCCTGATAATTTAAATAGGATTTTTAAAACTTAACAAACTTTTAGAAACGTTTTGTTAACATGCAACCATTCCAAAATAGAGACGGGTTTAAAGCTAGATAATTTGCGAAAGATAATTAAAAAAGTTTAATATAGCACGTCTCGCATATACTTTTTTATATTAACAAAAAAGACTTACGTTAGCAAAAAAACTTGCGTTAATCAATTGCGTTAACCTTATGTGTACTCTGATAAAAGTTATTTGATTAATAGCTTCAATCGGAACCCTTCAGTTGACTGCTTCAATAGGAATCCTTCAGTTGACTGCTTCAATAGAATTCATTATTATTCTGAAACTCTGAGTATTCTCAAAAATGAAATTGAGTGGTCAGATAACTTCAGGGCGGTTCCAAATATACAGTAGAACAAATATCGCCACATAAGACATTGTCACAAAGATATTGTCACTCACTTAATAAAAAATAAAAGAAGGCAAATAGATGGCAAGAGTAATGATCGTGGACGATGCCGAATTTATGCGGATGGTAATCAGAGACATTCTTTTAAAGCACGGACACGAGGTGGTTGCTGAGGTAGGTGATGGAGAAGAAGCAATTCAGACATACCTGGAGGTAAAACCTGACCTTGTGCTAATGGACATAATAATGCCAGATATGGATGGGAAAGAGGCATTGCAAAAACTTCTTTTAATGGACCCTGATGCAAAAGTGGTAATGTGCTCTTCTCTTGGGCAGCAGGCTCTGATAACGGAATCTATTAAAATAGGTGCCATGGGTTTCATAGTAAAACCTTTTGAGCCAGATGGCATGCTGGATGTAATCAAAAAAATTGCTGAGCCAAATTAACTGAAGAGCATTAAGTTAAGCGTCCGATTCTAATTACAGATCTGAATTTTAGATTAATTTTAGATTAATTTTAGATTAATTTTAGATTAATTTTAGATTAATTTTAGATTAATTTTAGATTAATTTTAGATTAAATATCTAATTTATGGATTAAGCATTCAATTACCGGATTAAGTATTCAATTATTGGATTAAACAGTTAGTTTTTAGATTACGTAACTGAGTTCTGGATCAAGACAGAGTGAATCGAAATACTTGAGTTAAATAAAAACGAGTTTTAAATAAACCGATTCAACAAAAAAGTGCTTGAGATGACTATCCGCGCACTCATAGTAGATGATTCTGCTTTAATTCGCAAGGTTCTTTCCGATATTCTCAAAGAAGACCCGAAGATAAGGGTTATCGGAACGGCAGTCAACGGAAAGGACGGTCTTGAAAAAATCAAGAAACTTAGGCCCGATGTAGTACTTCTGGACAATGTAATGCCTGTTCTTGACGGTCTTAAGACTCTTGCCCGTATCATGAAAGAATATCCGACTCCTGTAATAATAGTGTCAGCTCTGGGGGAAAAAGCTGAAGAGATTACCCTTACAGCTTTTGAGTACGGAGCAGTGGATGTAATCGAAAAGCCCTCAGGTGTTCTCAGTCAGAGCATGCCTGAAATGGCAGAGGAAATTTGCAGGAAAGTCAGGATAGCTACAAAAGCTAACCTTAAAAACCTGGAGTGCATGCGAGATTTAGAACCCTGGAATCCGGAAAAAGGGGAGAAGAACGGGGAAAAGAAAGAGGAAAAGAAAGAGGAGAAGAACGGGGAAAAGAAAGAGGAAAAGAAAGAGGAAAAGAAAGGGGAGAAGAAAGAGAACAGGCTTCTGGAGAAAGTAACCTCTGTGAGAAATATACTGGCGATAGGTGCGTCCACAGGAGGCCCACGGGCCCTGGAAAAACTTATAGGCTCACTTCCCGCTGAGATTCCAGCTGCAGTTCTTGTAGTACAGCACATGCCTCCGGGTTTTACAGCATCTCTTTCAAAAAGGCTTGATGAAAAGTCAGCTCTCAGGGTAAAAGAGGCACAGGAAGGGGATAGAGTAGAGGAAGGAACTGTGCTTATAGCCCCGGGTAATTATCATATGGAAATTGTACGAAATAAAGTAAACGGCCTTGAAGAAGAAGTAGTACATTTATCTTGCAGCCCTAAAGAACTGGGGTCCAGACCTTCAGTAAATGTCCTTTTCAGATCAGTTGCACCGGTTTACGGCTCCAGAGTAATTTCCCTTGTCCTTACAGGAATGAACTGCGATGGAGCAGATGGAGCTGAAGAGATTAAAAAAATGGGGGGCAAAGTAATCGCAGAAGCCCGGAGTTCATGTGTGGTATACGGAATGCCCGGAGAAATAGTAAGGCGAAACCTGGCAGACCTCGTGCTCCCTCTGGACAGAATGGCTGAAGAAATTATCAGAATATTAGAATGAAGTTAAAGATAGAATATCTTTTGTTTACCGCAAGATTAGCCTGAAAAAGCGAATTAACCGGAAAAGTAAAAAGTAAAAATAAGACAAAAAACAAAGGAAAAAAGACAACGAGAGAGTAAAGAGAAAGTAAAGAGAGATAAATAAAGAGAGATAAAAAATTTAAAACATTTCGGAAATCCGGGTACCTCTCAGGACTATAAAAGGCAGGGAAAATCATGGATATGTCAAAATATATAGGCATTTTCAGATCGGAATCTGAGAAAAATATAAAAGAGATCAGTGATTCCCTGCTGGAGCTCGAACAGAACCCTGAAAATATGGAGCAGATGAATGTAATGTTCCGTGCAGCCCATACTTTCAAAGGCATGGCTGCGACCATGGGGTTCAAGCAGATTGTCGAACTAACACATGAGATGGAAAGCCTTATTGACAGGTTCCGTACGGGAAGGCTAACCCTTGATTCTTCTTTAATTGATATCATCTTCGAATGTCTGGATGCTCTGGAGGGACTTGTTGAAAATGTATGCAAGGGCATGGAAAGTAAAACCGTAGAGAGAAAAAACGATAGAAGTGAAGGTAATAAGTCTTATCCTGATGCAGTAGAAGTCCTGAAAACTCTCAGGAATATAAATAATTTCTCAGAAGAAGTTCTCCCTTTAAAAAGTGAATTCGAGTCCTTTTCTGCAGACAAAAAGATAGCGGAAAAAATAGAGGAAAAAATAGAGGAAAAAGTAGAGGAAAAAGAAGAAAGAGAAGAAGAAAAGAAACTCGAAAGTATAAATGAGGAACTAAAAGAAAAGAAAAGCTTTACTTACTCTGGACTGGATTTCAAAGTAAAAAATATGCAAAACTCAAGAATACAGGATTCAAAGATACAGGATTCAAAGATACAGGATTCAGAGATACGGGATTCAAAGATACAGGATTCAGAGATACGGGATTCAAAGATACAGGATTCAAAGACACAGGATTCAAAGACACAGGATTCAAAGACACGGGTTACAAGGATACAGAGTTCAAGGATCAGCACGGAACAGTTAGATAAACTGATGAATCTTGTTGGTGAGCTCGTAATCAATCGAAGCAGGGTAAAAGAGCTTACGGGGGAATCGAAATCAAAGGATCTGGAGCTTGCACTTTCCGATTTTCAGAAGTTAACCAGGGAGCTTCAGGAAGAAGTGTTAGAGATCAGAATGATTCCTCTGGATCATATAACCAATATTTTTCCTAGAATGATAAGGGATCTTGCAAGGGCGCAAAATAAAAAAATTAACTTTATAATAAAGGGAAAAGAAATCAAGCTCGATAGAGCTATTATGGAAGAAATCGGAGACCCTCTGGTGCACCTGTTAAGAAACGCAGTGGACCATGGAATAGAGATTCCCGAGGAACGTGTGGAGCTTGGGAAAGAGGAAAGCGGCACTATAATGATTACAGCTTCAAAGCAGCAAAATTATGTTCTTATCAAAATAGAAGATAATGGAAGAGGAATAAGCACAGAAGAAATCCGGAAAGCTGCATTGGAAAAAGGACTCATTTCAAGGGGGGAAGCTGAACAGCTTTCGGAAAGAGAAGCAATACAGCTAATTTTTGCACCGGGACTCAGTACTGCCAGCGCAGTCACAGATCTTTCAGGCAGAGGAATTGGAATGGATGTTGTAAAGAACCGGATTGAACATCTGGGAGGGTCCGTAAAAGTAGAATCAAACCCCGGATCCGGCTCGAAGTTCGAACTGAGGCTGCCCATAACAATCGCTCTTTATCAGGCTATGCTTGTAAAGGTCGGAGTGGAAAGATATGCGATTCCTTTCACCAGCATAGTAAAAAGCATCTCAGTCAGGAAAGAAGAAGTCCGGCATATTAGGGGTGAAGAGGTTATTGTGATAGACGAAAAAGCGCTCCCTCTCCTGAGATTGCGTAAGTTGTTTCAATTGCCTGCTGTCCAGAAAGAAGAAAGTCTGATCATTGTTATAGTGGAAAAAGCCGGACGATATATAGGACTCGTTGTAGATTCACTGCTTGGAAAGCAGGAAGTGATTATAAAAAATTTTAAAAGCAGGCTGCTGGAAAAAACCCGGGGATTTGCAGGAGCAACAATTATGGGAGACGGGAGTGTCATTTTAATTCTTGATGTTAACTCCATAATCTGAAATCTTAATTCAAGGGACTAATAATGCCAGTAATAATCTTCAGCAGAGAAATTACAGGTGAAAAAGGAGTGAAAGGAAGTAAAAATGGGATAAAAATGAATGAAGAATAAAGGTGGAATAAACGTAAGTGAGGAAGGAATAAAAGGAAGAAAAAATGGGATAAAAGGAAATGAGGAGAGATTAAAAAGAAGTAAAAATGGGATAAAAGGAAATGAAGAGAGAGTAAAAGGAAGTAAAAATGGGATAAAAGGAAATGAAGAGAGAGTAGAAGGAAGTAAAGATGGAATAAAAGCAAGTAGAGAAGCAGTAAAAGTAAACGGAGAGAGAAGACAGATAGTTGAAGATAAAATAAAGGCGAGCAGAAATCTCGAGGAAGACCCGGGATTTGAACTATTAAAAAGAGTGATTACGGAAAGTACTGGTTTTAACTGTGAGCAATATAAAGAAGCCCATTTCAGGCGTAGAATTAACGTTCGGGTCAGAGCTACCAATTCAGAGAATTACGAAGAATACCTCAGGCTGCTGAAAAAGAACTCAGCAGAACATGAGAATCTCATTAAAACCCTTACCATAAACGTCAGTGAGTTTTTCCGAAACCCGGAAACCTTTGGAGTAATTGAAAAAGAAGTTATTCCCTTTCTGATAAAATCCAAATCAGATTCACTTGTAAAATCAATCCGTATCTGGAGTGCAGGCTGTGCAACAGGAGAAGAGGCCTATTCTCTTGCTATTTTGCTGCATAGAGTTCTTGGAAGAGACTTCGAGAAGTATAGAATAAGCATTATAGGTACTGATATTGACAATTTCAGCCTTGAAAAAGCCCGAAAAGGGGTTTACCGTGAAAATGTGCTTAAAAATGTGGATGCCAGTATAATAAAAAGCTATTTCGTACGGCAGGGGGAGACATACCAGGTTTCCAACCAGTTAAGAAGTATGATACGTTTTCAACGGCAGGATATGATATCAGAATCCTGTACAAACCATTTTGACCTTATAATCTGCCGAAACGTCATGATATACTTTAAAAAAGAAATTCAGGAACATTTGCAGCTTAATTTTCATAATGCATTGAACAGAGGAGGGTTCTTTGTGATAGGAAAAGCAGAAACACTGCTGGGAACCGCCTCAAACCGTTTTAAGCCTTACAATGCAAGAGAACGACTGTATATAAAAGAAACTTAGAATAATTAAAGAGATCTAAAAGACCTGAAAGACCTGAAAGATCTAAAAGACCTGAAAGACCTGAAAGACCAAAAGACCTGAAAGATCTAAAAGACCAAAAGACCTGAAAGTCCTGAAAGATCTAAAAGGCCTGAAGAGAATTAAAGGGGACATTCATGGAAAAGATAAGAAGCTTGAGCGAATTTGAATACGGAGCACTGAAAGAGATAGGAAACATAGGGATCGGAAACTCAGCTGTTTCTCTTTCCAGACTCGTAAACAGTCTTGTCTGTACCAGAGTTCTCGATACGAAGTTTGGATTAATCGAAAATATACCGAAAATAGCAGGCTTTTCAGAGTTACCGGTACTAGGTACATTAATGCGTATCAAAGATGATCTCAATGGTTATATCCTTGTCTTTTTTCCTGAAAACAGTGCAAGAAGTCTCTGCCTGACCCTCTCAGGTGAAGAAGAAAAAAGGGACCTGACAAATCCTATGAACCTGTCTTTAATTGAAGAAGTTAGCCATATCCTGGCAGGAACCTACATAACTTCCCTTGCGAAATTTTTGAAACTCAGTCTTTCTATTTCAACACCTTACGCAGCATATGATATGTCTGACTCCATTTTCAATTCAGCAGTTACAGAGATGAGCTGCATAGCAGATTTTGCACTTATACTTGATGCAGAGTTCCTCATAAAAGAAAATAAAATTAACGGAAATATATTGACTTTACTTGATCCGGAATCTCTGAACCATCTATTAAAAAAAATTAATTCAATGATTGATCAAACACCCTGTACCGAATATGAACCATCAAATTATGAAAAATTATGAGCAAATCATCAGGAGGTTTTTACAGATTGGCCTATTCAGGCATAGTTATGGTGGGTATAGGGGACTGCGCAATAGTTAGAAGTCCTGTAAAAATTAAAACCTCCGGACTGGGTTCCTGCCTGGGAATAACCCTCTATGACAGGCAGGAAAAAATAGGAGGCCTTCTCCATACCATGCTTCCGAATATAAAAGAAGCAAGGATAAAGGATAATCCCGCCAAATTTACAGACGCAGGAATAGAGTACCTGGTGGACGAAATAATAAAAAAAGGTGGTTCCAGAAAAAAACTTGAAGCAAAAATTGTCGGGGGAGCAAGCATGTTCGAAAACTCACACATGAATATAGGTGAGAGAAACATAAAGAGTGCGAAAGAAACCCTGACAAAACTGGGAGTGTCAATCATAGCTGAAGATATAGGGAAAAACTATGGACGTACAATAATATTTGATACCTTTACTGGCGACCTCCTCATAAAGACAGTTCTCAGAGGGGATAAAGTAATATGAGAATAAGAAAGACCTTAAAAACCCTTAAAAACCCATGAAAAACAATGAAAAACAATGAAAAACAATGAAAACTAATAAAAACCCATAAAAACTAATAAAAACTAATAAAAACTAATAAAAACCCTTAAAAACTAATAAAAATCCTTA
This sequence comes from Methanosarcina sp. 1.H.T.1A.1, assembly GCF_000979295.1. Classification (NCBI taxonomy): domain Archaea; kingdom Methanobacteriati; phylum Methanobacteriota; class Methanomicrobia; order Methanosarcinales; family Methanosarcinaceae; genus Methanosarcina; species Methanosarcina sp. 1.H.T.1A.1. The sequence goes on from NZ_JJQY01000129.1 coordinate 16,988, forward strand.
AAAAGACCTTCGTTTTTAAAATTTTCTTTACAATTTATTTATGGTTTATCTGGCAGAACGTATTTCCTAATTCTATTTTCTGATTCATCCTAACATAATACTCAACTTTTTTTAAGTTCTTTTCTTTGAAAAATTATATATTTGATATAAATATTATAATAGACATTCATTAGCTAATCGATTAAACCGATTTAACCGATTAATTAAACCATCGAAAATAAAAGTACCATAAAACTTTAAGTGTATGCCTGAGATTAAGTAACGCTGCGATTATGTGACTTTTTCTGTACGGCATAAACAATCCAACTGAGCATGAACAACCAGCATAGCAGAAACAATTCGAACACAGCACGAACACAGCACGAACACAGCATAAATAGTTCAAAAATATCTAAAGCAGGCTAAAAGAAAATAATGCATTATGCTGGACTGTGCTGGATTAAGAATATGCTAAAACATGCTAATTTGTAGCAGATTTCAAGCACAGATGTCAAGCCTGGATATTATAATAATTAATAATGAAAAGTAAACTAGGGGATTTTCATGGAAATCAATGGAGTAGAAATTGAAGATACATATGCAGAAGCGTTTCCGATCAAGATTTCAAGGGTGCTCATAACAGCAGTCACAAAGCGCTGGGCACAGGTAGCAGCCACTGAAGCCACCGGCTTCGGGACATCAGTTATAATGTGCCCTGCAGAGGCGGGAATTGAAAGGTTCGCAAGCCCCAGCGAGACCCCTGACGGAAGGCCTGGAGTCTATATCCAGATCTGTACTTTCAAATACGAAGCTCTTGAAGAACAGCTGCTTGAGAGGATAGGGCAGTGCGTACTTACAGCTCCTACAACTGCAGTCTTTAACGGGCTGCCTGACGCTGAGAAGCAATTTAATATTGGCTTTAAACTCAAATTCTTCGGAGACGGTATGGAGTCCGAGGCCCAGATTGCAGGCCGCAAAGTATACAAAGTCCCGATCATGGAAGGAGACTTTGTGAGTGAAGAAAATATAGGAGCAGTAGCCGGAATTGCAGGCGGAAACTTCTTTATCTTCGGAGACTCCCAGATGAGCGCCCTGACTGCAGCCGAGGTTGCTGTTGATGCAATTACGGAACTTGAAGGCACAATTACCCCATTCCCGGGCGGCATTGTCTCAAGCGGATCCAAGGCCGGAGCAAACAAGTACAAATTCCTGAAAGCTACTGCAAATGAAAAGTTCTGCCCCTCCATAAAGGACAAAGTGGAAAACACCGAAATTCCTGCTGATGTCAATGCTGTCTATGAAATCGTCATCAATGGGATTGATGAAGAGAGCATAAAAGCAGCCATGAAAGCTGGAATAGAAGCTGCGGTAACTGTCCCCGGAATCAAGAAGATTTCTGCAGGCAACTACGGCGGCAAACTGGGTAAGTATCAGTTCAAACTTCACGAGCTCTTCTGAGCTCAAAAATTCTTTTTTTAACAATTCCATTTCTTTTTTTCAGACTTCACAAGCTCTCTTGAGTTTAAAAATTATTTTTATCAATCAAAATTATTTTTATCAATCCATTTCTTTTTTTTCCATATATTTTTCTCACATACCTGTTCTTCACGTACTTCTCCATCTTTCTCTCATACCTTTTATCGCATACCTTTTATCGCATACCTTTTTATTTTCCAGACCGAATTACTGTTCCGGAAAAATTTACTAAGTAAGCATAAAGTAAGTTTAAAGTAAGCTTATAAGGTCCATTCTTTAGAAGTCTAGTTTTTAAGGGTTACTTTTCGGATTAAGAAAGTTACTTTTCAGATTCGGAGAAACAAAATGAGAGTGGAAACATGAACAGACAAAAAAACCAATTATTTAATAGACCTTGCCCTGACAACGCTGTTTTTTGGAGTCGCAGGTACAGGTCTTTTCATGTATTTTTTCATACCTTCGGGGGTTCAAAGAGGTAGATACCTGGTGTACATGGGGCTAACGAAAGCTACCTGGATCTGGATACATAGTAGAGTTGGAATCCTGATGTCAATTCTTGTGGCAATTCACCTTATCCTCCATTGGAAGTGGATTATATGCACTACGAAGAGTTTATTCAGGAAAGAAAAGTGTGAGTTGTAAAAGATTTTCAAATAACAGTACCTTTCGTGCTAATAAGCAGTAAAAAATAAGAAAAAGTTCTGGAAAAAGTCATGGAAAGCGAAGACGTAATCCCGCTATCAGATAACTGTTTTTCAGAGTCCGAGAGCACTGAATCCGGAAAGGAGAATGTCCCTCGGATCAAGACCTGTAACCTGTATCATTACATATGCTCCAAGGAAAGTACCTATCATACTTCCGATATTGGCAAAGCTGGCCACAAGAAGAACACGCATGAACCGGTTTTTGAACATTTCTTTGAAAGTTTCTATCCCTGCAAGGGCTTTAATGTCGTCAGTGGTTGGACTTCGCTGTTTTGCTTCTACCAGACCTGCAAACCAGCCTGCAGCCATCATAGGGTTCAGAGAGGTTAACCAGGCAACCGAAAAGGCTGTAAGGGCAGAGTATGGATGTCCTCCTGCCAGCAGGGCGCCGGCTGCGCTCAGGACCCCGTTAATGAGGAACCACCATCCGAAAGCTATCAAAAGGAGGTGCAGGGGGGTGCCCGATGCGAGGAGCAATAAAAAAACCAGAAGCGCGAGACCAACGATTCCAAAACCGATAATTTTACCGATTCCAATGCGCTTCTTCGGAATCTCCATAAGAGTGCTAAGTGGCGGAATGCTCTTTGGGTTTTTCAGGTAGTTAATTATTCCTGGTTTATGTCCTGCTCCAACCACTGCAACAATAGTTTTATTTCCGCCTGCAGCCACCTTGAGGATGCTACCTGCAAGGTATGCGTCCCGCTCATCTATGAGAGTTTCAGCCGCAGTTGGGGCAAATTCTCTGAGCTCACTGACAAGGGCTGTGACAACATCCTGTTGAGTCATCTGATCGATATCGATCTCGGCTCCTTTTCCTATTCCTATCAGGCCGCCTATGAGAGAACCAAGCATTTTTATTTTCTCCAGGAATTTCATGCGGCCCCAGAAACGCTGGAGCGTAACCTGGATATCCCTGTCAATTAAAGCTACTCTGGCTCCTAATGCTTCTGCTTCATCGATTGCGGAAATCATCTCAGAACCGGGTTTTACACCCATGTCTTCACCGATTTTTTTCTGCACATAGGCAAGCAGCCAGTTGACAAGGTAAAAGTATACTTTTCCTTCAGTGAGAATTTCCTTTATTGGAAGCTGATTCGTCTCCTGGATATTTCCTTTCAGAGAATCATAACGTGCCCGACAGAGCTCGATGGCTACGATATCGGGTTTAAGTTTCCTGATAGTATCCCTGACTTCAGCCACGCTCTTTTCCGAAACATGTGCCGTACCTATGAGCACAACCTTTGAAGGCTGAAACTCGGCAGCCGGATTGATCCCATCCTGAGACGGAGGCTGGAAAGAAGAAGGAACTGAAAGTTCCGAAGCTGAATCAGGAAGAGGTTCCGCAATAAACTCGGAACTTATATCGAGCTTCACTTCGACCTCTCCGGCTTCTGCTACAGATGGCAGTACAGAAGCCCGGGTTTCCTCTGGCTTGTTGATTGAAGAATCAGAAAGCTTAGACTTTCCGACAGAAACATTATCTTCCGCGGATTCGGTTATAAGTTTGTCCATAGAGTATATTGACTCCTGAGATGAACTATGAAAATTGAATTCAGGATCCTTGTCCTGAGAATCTGTAATTTTAGACCTATCCATTATCAGTCTCTCTGTTGCGGCATATTAGAAATGATGGATAAAAATGTATGGAGCAGAGCATTTCACCGTATTGCTATGTACTGCTGTCCAGAGTACATCACTCTACCTTCAAGCCCATTGCCAGAATACGTTACTTTATCCATTATACCTTTATCCATTATACGTCCGAATTTTAAACACTTACTGCCGCGAATTCGAAGATATAATGTGAATGGTTTAGCACACAGGTAATTTAATATATAGTATAATTAAGCCATACACATTAAATAAGTTACACATGTTATATAACTGATCTGTAAAATAACTGATCTGTAAAAGTCAATCTATACATAACCAACCTATACATCATAACCAACCTATACATAGCCAATTTGTAAGGATCTGAATATGAGATAAGTTATGTTATACCGTGAGATAACTAAATTATAATTGCCGGATACCAAACTATGCTTCAAAGATATTAAACTACACATCTAAGATATTAAACTATACTTCAAAGATATAAAACTATACATCTAAAGTTAAACCATACTTCAAAGATATAAAACTATACATTTAAAATAACCAGATCATAAACATGATATAATTAAATTGTAAAAAAATATAGCACAGGCAGATAAGTAGTCGTGTGATTACCTGCCAGAAATTTGTGTTTTGCTATTTTTACAGTTTTCTTTAACAATTTAGTTTTATTTAGTTTTAAAGATTTTCAGTGTGTGTATGCAATCCTTTTTCGGATGAACACTTTTCTTCGGATGAACACTTTTCTTCGGATGAACAACTGTATTCGGATGAACACTTTTCTTCGGATGAACATTTCCAAAAAGGAATTTTTTTGGTGCATCATTCTGATCTGAGCCTCAGTGTCCGGACCAGGTCTGTTCTGGAAAGTACCCCTACAAGAGACCCATTATCAATGACCAGAACTCTTCCTATGTTCTTAGATGCAACCAATTTGAGGACATCACTTGCCCGTGCATCCGAAGTAATAGATATGACATCTCTGGTCATAATATCTGAGACCCGTGTTACAGGGCGATCAAGAGTGGAAACGCGCTGGATATCGGTAAAAGTCACAACCCCTTTGAGGTCGCCCCCCTCTATTACAGGATAACCCATATGCTTTTTCTCAAACATAAAATGAACCAGATCTTCAACATTCATGGAAGAAGGTACTGAAACTACATCTTTTGTCATTATATCTTTTACCAGAACATTTTCTAGAGTTACGGATGCCTGAGTGGAGCGTTCCTCCTCGGATGCACCAACATAAATAAAGAGAGCAATCAAAGGGAACCAGAGGTTTCCTACAAGAATGCCGAAAATCGCCATCAGGATGGCAAAAAATTTTCCTACGGCAGCTGCACTCTGCGTAGCTTTGACATAAGACATTCTCCTTGCATAGAAAGCACGGAGTAACCTGCCTCCGTCCATTGGAAATGCGGGCAGGAGGTTGAAAATGCCAAGCACTATATTCATGACGCCAAGAATCCAGATTGTCAGAAAAACGGGATTTTCAGAAAACGAAGGATTTGGCGCAATTATATTCCCATATATGAAAAGACAGACAGCCCCTATAATCAGGCTCGTTAGAGGTCCTGCAAAAGCCATCTTTGCTTCCTGTCCGGGATCCCTTGGCATCTCTTCCATTGAAGAAACTCCTCCGAAAAGGAAGAGTGTGATGCTTTCAATATTGACTCCATAGCGCATTGCCAGATATGAGTGCGCAAGCTCATGCAAAAGGATTGATGCAAAAAGCAGGATTGCAGTCAGAGTCGAAAGTGCATATTTTGTTGCAGGCGGCTCAACCCCTTGAAAGCCATAAGGATATGGATTAATTGCAAAAATATATGCAAAAATGGGAAGTATTAAAAGAAAGGTTATGTGCAGTCTGATAGGTATGCCCAGTACGCTTCCGATTTTCAGTGCAGATTTCATGAATTAAAAGGCCCCCTTTATTTAACGAGTTCATCCCAAAACCCAGTTTTAATGTTAATTATCAGAATTATTCAGGATTGCTTTCATAATCAGAAGCTCGATTTGTTACTTAAATACGAGATCCAAAGAAGCAAATTTTGAGTTTTGGGATCAGCTCAACTATCAGCTCAACTAATACAGACACTTGATGAAATTAGATGAAATATATGTGAAACATATATGAAACGTATATTCCTGAATACCAGTCAAAAAACTCCAGTTAAAAAGCTCCGGTTAAAAAGCTGTGATTCGTAAAAGTTCCAGGTTTTTTATTAAACAAAAAAATCAGCTAATTCCCTCCCCAATTATTTAAATTCATTATTAAGCGTAGCTGATCCTATTTACTATTTAGCAATAATACTATAGATATTTGCTTGCGCAAAATTGAAAAACGGGGAAAAGGAAAACAGGAAAAAAAAATCAAAGTTTCGCTGGTGCACCCTGCAGCAAGCTGTGTGGTATTCGACTGAAAAAAACGAAAGTGAGAATAAAAATAAAAAGCAGTAACTTTAAATTTCTGCTGTCACTTTTTTAAGATCCTGCAAAAATATTTCGATGTCTTCCGGGGTATTATGCGGCATAAGGACTAGACGGAGGGCTCTTGGTGTGCGGGTGATTGAGACATTCCAGCCGAATCTTTCAAGAAGCTGTTCTCTGACAAGATCAGGATCAGGGACTTTCAGAGCAACTACGTTCATTACGGGTTCAAGCAGGGGTTCGAAACCGATTTTTCGAGCTTCTGTGACTAGCTTTACGGTGAGCTGCATGCAGTATTGCACATTCTTTCTGTAACCTTCATGGCCAAGATATTTCATGACAGCGCAGGTAGCGGCAGCTGAGGCTCCGCTCCTGGTGCCCGTAAGTGTGAACTGGGACTTTGTGGTAAGGTATGGAGTATTTACCTTAAGGGAATCCATGAAAGAAGGGGATCTGAAAAGCAGGGCACCTGACGGGATTGTGGACAGGCCCATCTTGTGGGGGTCTATAGCAATGGAAGTAACGCCTGGCACTTTGAAATCAAAAGGCTGGGGTTTTTCGAAGAAAGGAATTACAAAACCTCCGAAAGCCGCATCAACATGCAGGAAAATCTCGTTTTCAAGAGCTATTTCCGAGAGTTCGTCAATAGGATCCACCTGGCCAAACTCAGTATTTCCTGCTATCCCTACAAGTCCTATGGTGTTTGCATTTATATGACTTTCAACAGAAGTGAGGTCCACCTTAAACTCCGAATCCAGTGAAGCCCTCCTAACCTCTATACCCATCATGTCGGCAACCTTATCAAAAGAAAAATGAGCCGATTCAGGAATTACAATATTTGGAGTTCCTTTCAACCCTTCCTTTCCTGCGGTCACAAGGTTTTTCATTCCTCTTACAGCCTGAATGTTGGATTCGGTACCTCCTGTAGTAAGGTAACCGCAAACCGAACTCTCACATGAGTCTCCGGAAGGAACATCAATTGAAGGAGCATGAAGAAGCTCCCCAAGCATCCTGACAACCTCCTGCTCAAGCCTGTGGGCTCCGGCAAAAAGCCCGGTATCACCCAGGTTAGCCTCAATAAAGAGCCTGTGAGCCTCGGCTGCGATCTTATGAGGGTGAGTACACATTGAACTTAAAACCCGATAATAATCCGTATCCTCTGACTTTGCATTTTCCAGGTAGGAAAATATCTCTCTTTCAGAAAGACCCTGCACATTCATATAGATAAAGTAAAACCAGTTTTATTTAAAAGACTTATGGAATAAACCTCTAAAAATTGATCTCCTGGACTTTATAAAAGTCCAAAATAGCTTTAATTAGTCAGTAATTATGGATATCTTTGAATAAAATATAAACAAAAAGGAATATGGTTAAAAGAAAATAGAAATAGTGGAATGATTTGAAAAATTGAAAAACAAGGAAAAAAGATAACTGTTTAGCCTTAGCAAAACAACATCATTAGCCATCTTTATTAAGATCCAACAAGCAAAGCTCTGTGAATTGATTTTCTTTAATTGTTGGCTATTGGTTGTGTTTTCTCAGTTTATGTAAATTAGTAATATATCCCTTATTCGACAAAAACAATATCAATAGACTGATTTATATAGGTTGAATAACTACGAAAAAAGAACTGAAAACAAAAAGAGATTGGAAAAAAGAAGGAAAAAAGAAAGAAAAAAAAGAGCAAGAAAAAATTAAAATAAAAGAAGGGCTTTGAGAAATGCTCAACAAAATCATCAACTTTTGAAATAAATCAAGTGAAAGGGAAAGGAAAGAAGAGGCAGGAGAATAATTAAGGACAAAAGAGAGAAAAGTAAAAGTAATTATATAGGTTCTTAGATTAACTTTTTAGATTAGTTTAATTAATTCAGAGATTATTAATAAACACCATTTATCTTAATAGCTCTAAAAGAAATTTGTATATTATTTAATGATTTTTGCATACTTTTTTTATATTGCTGGAGACTGTCTAGAGGTTCTCTGTAAATGAAAAATATTGATCCTTAAATTATTAAGGATAATTTTACCTTAAGAATTGGTTTGTTTGAGAGGGACCCCTTCATTTCTACTGGAGAGGATATTGAGAGTTGGAACAACATGTTTTGCCAGAGATATTTATAAAAACGTGTTTAAAATAATATATTTATTTAAATTCTATAATTAAAACTATTTTATGTCTTTTAAGTCCTAATTTTTACATATCCATAACAAAGTATATATACATTTAATGTTATAACAAAACAACATTATTTTGTTCCCTTATCAAAATAAAACTACATTTTATTTTGTTCCTCCAAATCCCAAACACGTTTCAGTGGAAACAATGGGGTCCGGGGGGTATATATACTTTCCAATGGAAATAAAGGGGTCTTGTAAATATCTTATTCTATCAGTTCAATATTTCATATAACCAATAAGACTCCTCCAGAATAAATCAATCTTGAAATTCAAGTGAAATTTTAATTTCAAAACTTCGACGAAACTTTAGTTTTTTACATTCCAATCTAAAACCTAAATTTTAACCTTAATCTTTCAAAAAACGTAACTTTATATCTTAATCTGGAAACCAAATACTAAAAGTAAATATTTAAATCCTATAATTATAAAAAGCCTATAATTATAAAAATCCTAAAATTATTAAAATCTTAAAATTACTAAAATCTTAAAATTACTAAAATCCTAAAATTATTAAAATCTTAAAATTACTAAAATCTTAAAATTATTAAAATCTTAAAATTACTAAAATCCTAAAATTACTGAAATCCTAAAATTACTAAAATCCTAAAATTACTAAAATCCTAAAATTACTAAAATCCTAAAATTTCTAAAATCCTAAAATTTCTAAAATCCTAAAATTTCTAAAATCCTAAAATTACTAAAATCCTAAAAATCCTAAAGTTTAATCTTCAAAATCTCGTTTTTGCAAACTTCAATTTGAAGTTTTAATCTTTTGATTGTCAGTCTTTACTTCATTTATGTTTTTTAGTAAAAAACATGAAATTATTCAAATAACAGGCAAAAAGAAATCATAGTACTTTTCAAATCATAGTATTTTCAAATAAAGTACTTTCATGCCAAAGAAATCAATAATAGTTAGCTCAAAATTCGGTCGTGGGGGTGAGTTATTGAAAACCGTGAACATGAGAATCTCTTTTCATTTTCCTCCAACATGGGGGATGCACTCGTTTTTTCAGAATTGATCAACAACT
>NZ_JJQY01000030.1:0-3817 GCF_000979295.1 Methanosarcina sp. 1.H.T.1A.1
GACGGCATACGAGATAGGAGTCCGTCTCGTGGGCTCGGAGATGTGTATAAGAGACAGGCCATATATAGAATGGGCCCTGTGCAGATTTGGAAGCAGCTCCAATGAAGATCAGAACCAGGACTGCAACATAAAACGGACTTCCGTGTAATGTTGAAAGGAGTTCTGAACTCTGAGCGACTTCAGAGATACCATAGGTGCCTGTAACAACCCTGAGCATCAGGAAGCCTGCGAACATGACAAGTCCGCCACCGGCAGTTATCAGAAAGGCTTTGGTTGCGCCGTATACGGATTCTGGTCTTTCTCTCCAGTATCCGATAAGCATAAAAGATGTTATACTAGTCAGTTCCCAGAAAATAAACATCTGGATAGTATTATCTGTATAGGCAATGCCCAGCATTGCACCCATAAAGAGTAAGAGCCACTGGTAGTACCTTGGCAGGTCTTCCTTTGTGGACATATAACCGTTTGAATAGGACATGATGATAACACCAACGCCTGAAACGATTAATGCCAGGAGAACGGCCATGCCATCTCCGTAAAAGTCTAAGGATAGACCAGCTGCCGGTAACCAGTCCCACGAACCCTTAACAGGAGTGCCTGCCATAGCGTACGGGATTACCTGGGCGTTCAACACAAAACACGTAAATGCGATAAGTGCCGAAATCCAGCCAATCCTCTGTTTGAATACTCTATATAATACAGGTAATGTCCATGCAAGTATAAATGGTAAAAAGACAGCTATTACTATTGCATTAAATGGATCCATGAATCATCAACCCAACCTCTGTAGTTTTTTGGTTATTTAATAGTGAACACTAGTCAGGTTCAAAAGTTTCAATCCAGAATTCAATCCACATAGAAAATAAAGATATAATGTAATCTTATATTTTCCTCGCGTATACTCTTTTGTCATATAGTAAAAATGTTTCGGTTTTTACTGGATGCATCTTCAGCATCAAGCAAACTATTTTGCGTCAAAATTGCGCGCTAAATCTTGCCAAATTGTTCCCTGATTACAGCAAATACCTCCCTTTCAAAACTGCAGATTTTTACGTAATTGAAATTACATCCCACTTTTCTCATTGAAATTTTAGCTTTTCTCAGTTCTTAACGCTACCGATTTTATCATAATAGGGGTTTAATGGAACGATGTACAATAATCCAAATCAGAACTAAATAAATATAAAGGTATAAAACCGATAGCATCTGGTTTACTAATTTCCATGTGGATTCTCAAATATTTGAACATTTCCAAAAAACACTATCAAGAAAAGAGCAATTTCGAGGAAAAAAAATATGAAAATAAAGGTCAGAAGAAAAAAATTTCATTTTGGAGTAGCAATTTAATCAGAATAATTAATGAAATTAGTTAATAAGTAACCCCCTTGATCAGTATAAGTTATTTAGCTCACTAAAACTGTGAATCAGTAAATCTAATTTGAGAAAGCAATAGAGAATGATTCAGTAGCAGGTTCAGTGAAATTAAGTCAGTTTTAAAATATATATGCGTATATATCAAAAAATTGAAACTTACGTATAAAATGAATCAAATAGATAAAAAAGAGAAATATGTGCATTGAAAGTAAAAAAAATCTAAATAGAAAGAAACTCGAACGAAAGTTTTTTGTCAAAAAAAAGAAACAGCGGACAAAAAAAGGTCACAAAAAGGAAAAGAGTATATCTAACATAATTATTCGAAACCTTCTGGTTTTGAAACGGTCAGAGAAATGTTCTAGAAATGTGTTAAGGAATGGATTCTCGATAAAAGAATAAAAATTAAAAAATATAAAGGGCGTACTTAAAAAATTTCAAGAGCATTGCAAAAGGACGGATAATTTAAAAACTGCCCATGCTAAGTTAAAAAGGTACAGCAAACTAAACACAAAGATCCGTAAAACGCCAGTAAATACGAGCCTGATGAGAAAAAAGGTTCAGAATTATTTTCTCTTCTATAATATGAGAAGAAAAATAATAATTCTTCTATATGCTGATTCTATACTCAACATATTTATCAGGGTTCAGGCTTTTGTTTCCTGTCCTTCGCCCTGAAACGGTCCTCTGTCTTTTCGAATTAATTGATCTCTATTGCTACAGGACTTTCCTCGGGGCAGCGCCTGAAGGTAACCTCAAGCACTCCATTTTTGTAACTTGCTTTTGCACTCTTCGGATCCACAAGGACAGGGAGTTCCACGTCTTCCGAATATTCAGAAAGCCCAATGACTTTAATTTCAAGGTGCTGAGCGGTAGCGTGCAGCAGGAGATCTTTCTTTTCAACCTCCGGAAATTCTGCAAGTACGTGCACCATGTCCTCGTTTTCAAATATATCAATTAAAGGTTCTTTTGTTTCTGAGGCAAAGAAGTTCTCTTCTTTTTGAGAGTATTCCGGAACGTTTCCAAATTCCCGGAGTTCAGTATCTTCCCCCGGGCGATGAATGATAGAAAATCCGTAAACAAAGGGAACGGACTCTCCCATTTCTTCCAGGAGGGCTTCGATCATCTCTTCCAGGTTGTCAAAAAGTTCAGACCCAAAATCTTCAAAGAAATCCTTTCTTTTTCTTATGCCCACCATTATTACCTCTGATTTTCCTCTCGCTCCCGAAAAATCACTCTATATCGATTGAAGTTCGGGAACTGGACTCCAGCCGGTTAAAGGTAACTTCCAGCACACCATTTTTATATGTGGCTTTAGCACTCTGGGGGTCCACCTTTACGGGCAGTTCCACACGTTCGGAGTATTTTGGATTCCCATCTAATGTTTCGATGTCAAGTATTAAATCAGTTGCGTTCAGTTGAATGTTTTCTTTCTCGATGCCCGGCATCTCGGCAACCACATGGACTTTTTCCTCGGATTCCAGTACATCAATAAGGGGTTTTCTTATGTCAAGATAGCGTTTTTCTCCGGTTTCCATCTGTTCAAACATAGGGATATTCCCAAATTCCCGGATTTCAGGCTCTTCCCCTGCCCGCTGGGTTACGGAAAAACCGTAAACAAAAGGGTGCTGCCCGAAGTTATCCATACTCATGCCCATAGCCCTGCTAAGGCGCTCGAACATTTCGTCCATGTCCTTAAGGGGATCAATTCCGAATATTTCATCGAAAAAACTTCTTTTTCTCCTGTCTCTGTCCATCTCATCACATCATTATTAAGTTATGCGTCTTGAGTTTCTTAAGTGAGTATTACCCAAATCAGTAAGGTTATTAATTGAAATGGTTATTTTCCACTAAAATTAAAAAGACCGGTATTAACCGGTATGTCAGGCAAAGCCTCATTCGGACTGCGGAAAACTCGGAACTTCTGTTCCCTCGATTTCCTTTTCCTGTTCTTTTGCTTCGGAAGACTCTTCCTCAAACTCAGTTGCATACCTGGCAAAGAGTTCGGCGCTCTTCTCATACGCACTCAGGTTTTCTCTGGATATTGTAGGCTTTACACGGCGGATTGCTTTTTCAAAGTGTTTTTTGGAAAGCCTAACGTCCCCTATCTTCTCCTGGATGTCCTTTCGGTTGATACCCGGGGTAACTATTTCCCTGAGGGCGAGCATTGCCGCTTCCCTGCAGACTCCTTCGATATCCGCACCCACATATCCCTCGGTCAGATCAGCAAGTTCTGAGAGGTTTACGTCTTCTGCAAGAGGTTTTTCTTTTGTGTGGATCTCAAAGATCTTCTCCCTGCCTTCTTTTTCGGGCGGCCTGATGTAAATAAGCCTGTCAAAACGGCCAGGTCTGAGGAGAGCAGGGTCCACCATATCCGGCCGGTTTGTAGCAGCAACTATGATCTGTCTCTTATACACATCTGACGCTGCCGACGAATAGAGAGGTG
>NZ_JJQY01000030.1:3838-30202 GCF_000979295.1 Methanosarcina sp. 1.H.T.1A.1
AGATAGGAGTCCGTCTCGTGGGCTCGGAGATGTGTATAAGAGACAGGAGCAGGGTCCACCATATCCGGCCGGTTTGTAGCAGCAACTATGATCACGTCCTTGAGTTCCTCTACCCCGTCAAGTTCTGTAAGGATCTGGCTCACCACTCTTTCGGAGACGTGAGTATCGGAAACAGAGCTTCTTTCCGGAGCAATGGAGTCAATCTCATCAAAGAAAATTACAGTCGGGGCAGACTGCTTTGCTTTTCGGAATGTTTCCCGGATTGCACGCTCGGATTCACCCACATATTTACTGAGCAGTTCGGGGCCTTTTATACTTATAAAGTTGGCTTCACTCTCGCTTGCAACAGCTTTTGCGAGCAAAGTCTTGCCTGTCCCCGGAGGCCCGAAAAGCAGTACACCTCTCGGAGGCTTTATACTGACAGCCCTGAACATTTCGGGATACTTAAGGGGCCATTCCACAGACTCGATAAGTTCCTGTTTTGCTTTCTCAAGGCCGCCTATATCATCCCAGCCCACATGCAGAACTTCAACGTAGACTTCTCGCATAGCCGAAGGCTCGATGTTCTTCAGAGCTTCCCTAAAGTCCTCCTTCGTAACCACCAGGTTGTCAATGATTTCCTGTGGGATCTCCTCTTCGATATCGATTTCAGGAGTGATCCTTCTAAGGGCGTGCATCGCGGCCTCCTTGCAGAGCGAGGACAGGTCCGCTCCCACAAAACCATGGGTCACATCTGCAATTTCGCCAAGGTTCACTTCATCTTCAAGAGGCATCCCTCTGGTGTGGATCAGGAGAATCTGCTTTCTGCCGTTCCGGTCAGGAACTCCAATTTCAATTTCCCGGTCAAACCTTCCGCCGCGGCGGAGAGCTTCATCAATGGAATTTGGGCGGTTTGTGGCAGCTATGACCACGACTTCCCCCCTGGACTTGAGCCCGTCCATCAGGGAGAGCAACTGAGCAACTACTCTTCGTTCCATTTCTCCGGTGACTTCACTGCGTTTGGGAGCAATGGAGTCAATTTCGTCTATGAAGATAATGGAAGGTGCATCCTTCTCAGCCTCTTCAAAGATCTCACGGAGCTTTTGTTCACTTTCCCCATAATATTTGGAAACGATTTCAGGACCGCTTATGGTGATGAAATTGGCATCAGTTTCACTCGCGACTGCCTTTGCAATCAACGTCTTACCCGTTCCGGGAGGGCCGTGAAGAAGGACTCCTTTAGGAGGCTCAATTCCCAGCTTCTGGAAGAGTTCAGGGTGCCTCATTGGCAGCTCAATCATTTCCCTGACAAGCTGAATTTCCCGCCTGAGCCCCCCGATGTCCTCGTATGAGATGCCTTCCGGAGCCTTGATTTCCTCAAATGATTTTTCCTTGATAACAATTTCAGTGTCTTTGGTGACAACAACCGGCCCTGTGGGTCTTGTAGATGCTACGATGAAAGTAAGGGGGTTATTTACAGTTTCAACCCTGATCTGCTGACCTTTGTTCAGAGGTCTGCCCTCGATTATTCTCAGGATGTAATGGGCGCCGCCCACAAGCCTGACAGGCTGGGATGGAGCAAGTGTGACCCTTTGCGCATGCTTTGCCTGGACCTTCTGGATCGTAACCCTGTCATCAATTCCAACCTTTGCATTGCTGCGCAGGTTTCCGTCTATTCTGATCCTGTTCTCTTGCCCGCGCTCGACGTTAGGCCAGACAATTGCATAAGTCCTGGATTTACCTGAGATTTCAATTATATCTCCGCTCACAAGATCCATTTGCTGCATCAGAAGGATATCGATTCTTGCAATTCCCCTACCCACATCTTTATGATACGCCTCAGCTACTCTCAGATTCATTTCTTCAGTCATTTATTCTCAACCCCGGTCTCACATACTCTCCAGTACTGCTGGTTATTTTTAATCGTGTATTCAACAAAACCCCTTTCTGCAAGGTCCGTAAGGTTAGACATTATAATGCTAGGGTGAAGACGCAGGTTATAGCAGAGGACAGCCGATGTAGCCTCATTTTTCAGAAGCTCGAACAGGAGCTCACATTCTACAGGGTTTCTGGCAACCTCTTCAATTGAGTCCAGGCATCTGTCCATCAGTTCCGTATATTCAACCTGTAGATGTTTCTGCATTTGCACAAGCTCTTCCTGCCTTGCTTTAAGTTCCCGGAGCTTGTCGCTCAGTTTAAGGAAGAAGCAGGATGATTCATCTCTAGCAACAGTTTCATTCTTCTCGACAGCAGATCTTTCCCCTTTATTCTCCCTGTCAAAATGAATGTCCTGAAGAGACATTGTATATGCATAAGGTGATACGGAAACCTCAAGCCTCATGTTATTTGCAATATTGAAGTACTTGCGCCTCTGCTCATCCACACTGAACTCGATCAGCCCTGCCTGTTCTAACAGGCTCAGATGACTGATAATCGCCTTTGGTCCTACCCCCAGCCTGCCTGAAATTTCACTGACATAGCAGGGGCGGTTTGCAAGAAGCTGAATTATCTTCCTGCGGTTTTCATTCCCCAGGATGTCAAGTAATTTTGCCGGGTCCATGTTTTTCCCTCTTGTGATTCCTGAAATGTTATGATGTATTCCAGCAACGAATGCCAAAGCAACAGGTTCTGGCTTTTAACTTATTCTGCGTCTTTCAGATAAATGATTATGATGTTTATGAGGTATAATCATTACAGCCATCACACCTTTAACAACGATTTTCGGCTACGTTCCTGCAGTGCTTTTTTTCCTTGCCTGTTTTTCAGTTGCATTCCTGTGTACGTTGATCCCCGGGCTCGGAGATTGAGTAAATTCCCCAAAGTAGAATTTTACTGAAAACCCCCTGTAAGGGAGCTCTTATCTTAATACTGAATTTGAACTAACCGTGAAGTAGTAATGATTAGTTAGTAACCTTTAGTTAGCATGCATAGTATATAGATGTTATTGAGACCCGCGCTTTGTATGAAAATAGCTAAAAAGAAGATAGAAAAAAACTGCGAAGAGCAAAAAACCACAATAAACAAATAACATAAGAAACTTATTTTAACTGAAAAAGCGAGCTTGGTGGGAAGGATTCTGTTGTATCTAAACCGGAATGTGAAAATCAAAATTTGCATCTTCATCGGACTCATTTTTCTGTTATTGACAGGCCCAACATCAGCAGATACCATTGAAGTGGACAACGGTGGGGAAGGGGATTACAAATCAATACAGAAAGCAATAAATAATTCAAATCCAGGAGACACAGTTATCGTTTATCCCGGCACTTACAAGGAGAATATTGTCGTCGACAGGGAATTAAGAATCATATCAAAATCCGGAAATCCGGAAGATACCATCGTCCTGGCTGCCACTCAAAAAGAGCATGTTTTCAAAGTTGCTTCGGATAATGTGACAATTAGAGGATTTAAAATAAAAGACGCCTCGGGAATTCCGGGGAACTATAAATATGGGATTTATCTTGACGGAACAAAGAACTGCATAATTGATAACAACTACATCTCAAACAACAGGGAAGGTATTCTTTTAATTGATTCCAGCAACAACACCCTTATTAACAACAAGCTTCCGAAGAACAACGACGCTGGCATTATACTCAGCTCTTCGGACCATAACACGGTCAGGAGCAATCATGCGTCAGGCAATATCGCAGGAATTTTAATAATTTATTCTTCCGCCAATAACAAGATAGACGGAAATACAGTCTCCGAAAACACAATAGGTATTGAAATCCAGGGAAATAACAACACCATAAGGAACAATACCATACTGGATAATGAGAAATACGGAATAGGCATTGAATCTTCTGCTGACAATGCAATAAGCAATAACACAGTAAACTTGAACAAAAGAAACGGCATCTTTATTGGATTTTCGAAGAACAACACCCTGAAAAACAACACTATAAACTTTAATGGCATGGATGGCATCTTTTTACTTTACTCTAATAATAACACAGTGAACGGCAATAATGCTTCGAATAACGTAAACCACGGGATCGGCCTGATGGACTGTGACTATAATATTCTCAATAACAACTTCGTGAACCGGAATAATGCAAACGGCATTCATCTCTGGAACGAGGGAACTGAAATTGATGATGATGCTATTTTTGAATGGGGAGGGTCAGGTGACAATATCCTGAGCAACAACACCGCTTCAAATAACACGGCTTACGGCATCTACATCGGCATTTCAAGTGACAACAATATGCTGAAGAATAATTCGATATACTCAAACGGAAAATACGGAATTTTTCTTGCGGAAGCGAGCCGCAATAATGAGCTTGAAGATAATAGTATAGATTCAAACCAGCTGGGAAAGGTTCTGGTCAGTTCCGATGATACTCTTATTGGCTCCAGTGAACTCAGCACACCTGAAGGCAGTTCACAGGAAATGGGGAAAGAGCCGGGGACGCGGTTAAGAGAGATGCCGTTCATCGGTTGGTTTATGACAATAGCCGCTGTTGGGATGGCATCAATCATCATGAAAAGAAAACAGGGATAAGAGACCTGATCTGGAAAAACAGGATAAATGACTATAAGGCATGAGATACCGGGCAACATTTATTACCCGGTCGTTAAAATGCCTTAATCATCAAAACTTCATCCCCGTAATTTGAGGTTTCAGCCGTGACTTTCCAGGTCGGGTAATATGTAGTTTGACCGTCATATCTGTAGGGATAAGTGTCAAAACCGTTGAAATAAACAAATTTGACATCAGTGATCCTGATCCTTCCCAGTGAAAACATCGGCAGATTACCCTTCTGAGTGACGAAGTTTCTGTTTCTTACCTGCTGGATTATGTATTTACCGGAGTCATTGAACCCCATTGTTTGAAAACTTGCTATTTGTATGGATTCCAGATCAGTAGCACTATCGGTTAAGTTAAACCTGCTTTCCGCAATCTCATTATTCGTGACGAGGAAATAGATTTCCCCGGTAGATCTGTTATTATAAGACTCGCTGGAGCTAATAAAACTGACATTCAGGGTGCTTGAGGAAGATTTCCCCTGATACACCGGAAGCTGATTTACAGGTATTGAAGGAATTTCAGTGTCAAGGGTTACTCTTTGATTTGTAAGAGTGTTCCATATCTGTACAGTCCTTCTGTAAGGCGTATCCTCTTTCATGGGAGGATAATAATTAAAAGTCTCATAGAATAGAGGAAGAGCACAGTATAATACTGCCATGCCAATGATGATTGCAATTACACTTTTTGCTTTTTCCTGCATATGTATTAAACCTCCTCAGGCAGATTCAATCCCTGTTGCCATAGGAGATTCCGGGTGTTCTATGAGGTCGATATGCAGTATGTTAGATGAGCCGGGCGCTATTTCTTCGAATATGCAGTCTTCATCGACCGTACATTTTTCAATCTCAGAAAAACTTCCTGCTGAACCAGAGATAAAAATGAGCCTGATGGGATTCAACGAGTGTATGAGCCTCTCTTGATCTTGTTTCCAGTCAATTATAAATACAGTATGAACAGTTTTCCCATTATATTGCTCAGAGGTAACTGCAATATTATACATCAGGTCTTCAAACTCTATGGAACCGCTAAATAGCTCACCGCATACATAGAAAGTTGCCTTACTTTGAGGGATTCCTTTAACATACCCCGAATAGCGATATGACTTCCCTCCGTTAAGTCTGGAAATCTCCTCGATTTTTACTTCAAAATCTCTCTCCAATAACCTGAGATTAACATTCCCATTTGTAGCGGCATTCTCGAATTCCTGAACATCTATTGTAACAGTTTCAAACCCATCCCAGTGTCCCTGGAACTCAAGCGAACTATCCTGAATCTCGATCTTCTGAACGATATTGTCTCCAGGGATTCCTGAAAATTCCTTGAAGGAGCTTTCATTAAAAACAATTTCATCAAGCTGCGTTCCAGAATATTCAGAAGTTTTAGCTTTGCTATTGTCATCAGCTAAAACCAGAAATACTGAAAAAGCAGCCAGAGTCAGGAAGGCTGTAAGTACTATTATTGTACTACTTAATTTCATTCGAATCCCCCAACTTGGAGATAATAAATAACAAACACTCCAACCAAGAATAGATCTGCGCTCTTCCTAGAAGAACTTTGTTCTTTTAGTTCATACTTTTGTACATTGGCACTATAACGCCAATAAAAGAAATAAAAAAACTTCAGGATAAGAGAAATAAGTATAAAAAGTTAGACTGAAAGAATAGAGCATTAAAGAACGTGAAAAAGTTTTGAAGATGAGATTAAAATGGAAAGGTTGACAAAAAAGAAAATGATCAGAATTATCTATGCTTTTTTGCTTTTGATTTATCTTTTTGTCTTTCCTTCTGCTGGTTAAAAACAGAGGGCAGGTGGAGGGCATATGAACCTTCTTCCCTGATTGCCATAACAAGTTCTTTTCGCTCTAAAAGGGAATCCAGATTAAGTTCATAAGAGCCAGGCCCGAGAATCCTTACAGATTCCACCCTCTCTTCCTCAGTTTTGTTTTCATTTTCTGATTGCTGCCCCCTGTCTATTTCTCCAGATGCAAGGGCCTCATCAATATTCCTGACAGCCTCGTCCAGAGAGGCTTCCAGATCCAATTTTTGTTCTTCCAGAGCGGGCCTTCCCTGGTTTTCCAAACCTTCTGGTTCTATTTTCACATAGAGGAACTTATTCCAGCCGCAGCTCGGGCAGCCGCTGAGGATTACAGAATCCCCGTCTTCAAAAATGGTTCCGCATCTGGTACATCTATGGGGCATGAGTTCACCGGTAATCAATAATATGAACTTAATTGCTGCAAGTCTTATAACCGTACAGTAAATAGCTTACTTGGTACATGTCTTAGGTACATGTCTTAAATTTATATTAAATGAGTGACTTAAATGGGTGCCTTAACGAAATATGAGATTTACTCTTTATACGAGATTGGCACTTATATCAGTATACCTTAAATGGTCTCTTGAATAAATACCTTTAATAAATATGTATATTTGTATTTACGACTTTTTTAGTAGTAGTTTTAAACGAAAGATTTGCTTTTGAAAAGGGGGACGTTTTACCCTTACCGGCTGCAAACCTCCTTTTTTCAGTAGAAGGCATAATTCTTAGTTTTCCTGGTATCTAATGTAAGCCATTAATATGCAAATTGATGATACCCAAACTAACTATGCACAAACTAACTATGTACAAACAAATAGTAGACCTTTTTATAGAAGTTTCCAGTACTCCTTCCCATCAATAACCTCAGAACTGGTTCTATGGATTCGAACCATTTCTTCCAGAACTTCCGGAAGCCTGCCAGGTTGAGTGATTTCAAAAACTACGGGGTCAAGGGCATGGTTTACGTAGAGGCTGTGTTTAAGATCTTCAAGACTCCAGAGTTTTTGAGGATTTTTTCTCATGCTTTTTGCCAGAATACTTATCATGTCTTCCATAAAATTCCAGGGATAGACAATCCAGGCCCAGTCTTCAAGCCGCTCTCCTACATAATCAGGCTCGATTTTCGAGCTCCCCAGGTATTGTAAGGAAGCGGTTCGGACCTCTTTTGGGTTCCTGCATTCTACGTAAGCCTTAGCACTGATCATACTTTCCCCGGTATCTACAATGTCATCTACGATAAGCACTTTTTTGCCTTCCATTACATTGTTTGAGAGAGGGTACCGTATATAGGGTTCACCAGTGTCAATAGCTGCAGTCCCAATGTAGTGCTCGATTTTCAGACTGGACAGGTCATCAAGCCCCAGGAAATCACACAGCACACGTCCTGCAAACCAGCCTCCTCTGGCAAGCGCGATAATAACGTCCGGCTCATACCCCGAACTTTTGATTTCTCTTGAAATGTTTCGGCACAGGTTGTAAATGTAATCCCAGTTAGTAAGCACACATCTAAACGATTCTATGTAAAACCCTCCCGGATCCGGAACCCGGTACATTGAAAGGAAATTTACGGTTTAAGGAGCACTTGTTTCCAGGCTCTACCTTCGAGATTATATAATTCAGACCATAGACTTTAAGTTTTCTTATCTTGTTAAAAAAATAGTTCCGAAAAAGACTAAAAAAGAAATGCTTTAAAAACAAATTTAAAAGCCTTGTCTGTTTAATATGACGCAGTTAAACTATTATTTTAAAGAAGTCTTTAAATTAAAGACCCTTAAATTAAAGACCTTTAATACTATTTCCGGAAAGAACAGCCTCCTTTTAGAAAACTCCATGAGTTCAGGAGGAGTAAGAAATAAATTCTCCAGTAGAAAAGGGAATCTGGAAAGTGAGACCAATGGATAAAATGCTGATAGAACTGCTCTTTATGTCCCAGAAAAGAAAGGACCTTTTACTCCTTCTAAGAGACGGAGGGAAAACACTAGAAGAGATCGTAGATATTCTTAATGTTACCCCGACAGGGATGCTTCCCCAGATCAAAAAATTAAAGGAGGAGTTTCTAGTTTTGCAGGAGGATAGGGAATACAGGCTTACCCCTCTGGCAGAAGTTCTGGTCGAAAAAATGAAACCCCTGATTGACATTCTTGAGGTTATTGAGGAACATAAGGATTTCTGGCAGGAGCGTGATCTGACTGGTTTGTCTCCAGCCTTTCTTAAGAGGCTTAACGAATTAAAACCTTATTCTCTTGTAAAACCCGATCCCGACAAAATTTTCGAGACTCCTGCAGTGTTTCTGGAAAATATGGAAAAATCAACAAACATACTATCTCTATCTTCGATATTCCATCCGGTATTTCTGGAGACGTTTCTGCGGACTGAGAATAACGATGCTGAAATTACCCTTATAGTAACAAAAAGAATTTATGAAAGGCTAAAAAACGACTTTGAAAAAGAACTAAAACTTTATCTGAACCAGGAAAAGAAGCGACTTTTTGTCTGCGCTGACGAAGTAAAAATAGCCATGCTGACAAAAACCGAACATTTCATGATGGCTGATTTCCTTACATGGAAAGGAGCCTATGATCAGGAGAGTGTCATAAGCTTTGAACCTGCTCCTTTGAAATGGGCTGAAGATCTGATTCTCCATTATAAAGATCAGGCTCAGGAGATAAAGGGATAAATTTTGGTAAAAAGGTTATCAAGAGAAGGCTTTATCTCAACATATATTTTTCCGTCTCTACAGACGAAAAAAGATCCTGATTTTTCTTTATAGAGATCACCGACATTATATCCGGAAGTATTGCAATTTTCGTAATCAAGAACCCTGATACTGAACCCCAGCCTGTACAGGCTGTTTTTCTTCAACAGAGTAGAATGATACTTCGGAGTGCCGTTTAAAAAATGAAAGACCCTCTCGACACTCCAATCCTCCCACTTTATTAGCTTATTATATTCTTCGGGTTTGATTTTTCTGGCTCTTCGTGTTGGAGTGTCAACTGGCTGCTGTTTAATCCCAACACTCCCGTTTTCAAGAGCCTCCATCGCCTCTGAGAGCAGTTTAATTCCGGTAGAGACTAACTTTTGACCGGTTTCTTCGAGTTTCTCCCCAGAACTTATAAAGACACGTTCCTGGCAGATGATATCCCCTGTATCTTCTCCCTTATCCACATAGTGGAGGGTTATACCGGGATCAAGTATATAATCATAATATTCCCAGAACAGCGGATTTGGTCCCCTGTACTCCGGAAGGTACGAATGATGAAGGTTAATAGTACCATATAAAGGAATATTGAAGATATTCTCCTTCAACAGGTAAGACATAGAATATATAACGATAAGATCAGGTTCCACACACCGGATCCATTTTTCCAGATTCTTACTGTCCCCTTTTCTGAGATAATAATAAGGGATCTGCAGTTTTCTGGAGAACAGTTCTAAGCTTAAAGGATTTGAGGTAAACGAATAGTGAATACCTGTAAGAAACCTTCCTGTTGCTCTGAGAAATTTATTTGGTTCGTTTGTTGGGGCACAATGAACAATTCCCACCACTTCGTGTTTCGAGTCTATAACTGATTGTAAAACTTGCGTGATGCCCTGTGTGATAACCACAACCCTCAATCAAATCCCACCAAAAATTTCATTTGACACCGGAAAAAAGTAAAGCTTGCTAAAGGCACTTTTTTAACTCCTCCTTTAATTCCCACCTTAAGCCAACTCGCACCGTAAGCTGATTATTTAAGCTGATTACTTAAGCTGATTACTTAAGCTGATTACTTAAGCTGATTACTTAAGCTGACTACTTAAGCTGACTACTTAAGCAGATTTTAGCTATCTATGTTTTGTGGACTCAAATTAAAAGCCTGCCTGAGCCAGTTCCGTATATTATTTTAGATTATTACAAAAACAATTCATCTTAAAGAGAGGAATGTAGTTCATACAATAAAAAATATGAGAAAACTTAATGCTGTAAACCCGGGTGTTTCAATTTCCCTATTTATTAAGATGAAAAAATGAGTGGAGTTCTATAACATCATCTGTTGCTATCGCTTATTAGGATCTTTACAGGACTATGTATACTCGAAAAAGTGGCAGGGCTATTGCTATTCAAAAGAAAAAATAAACTTACTGTTAAAGCTACGAACAGAACTGAAGTTTAAGCAAAGGATAAATCCAAACAGTCTTATCCTTCCATATATAAATTTGAAGAAACAAGAGGGAGATAAATGAAAAGAAGGATAAATAGCAGTTCTGTAAAAACTATTAGACTGATTGCAGTCCTGTTCATGATATTTACAGTTGCTCTTTCCGGCTGTGTTGAGGACGAGCAGACTAATACGACGGATAACCAGACAGAAGGTCCAGCAAACGAGGGTCAGAATACAAGTAATGAAGAATACATATATGGTATGGCAAACGTAGAAAGTATTGAAATTCTGACTCTGGAATCTTTCCCCGTGCAGATAAAAGTGATATCAGAAGGCTACCTGCCTGACGGATGCACTGAGATTGACGAAATAAATACTGAAAGGGAAGGAAATAATTTCAATATCACTATCACTACAAAGCGTCCAAAAGATGCAATGTGTACCCAGGCTATAGAGAACTTTACAACAACGATTCCTCTTGATGTACAGGGCCTCAGCGCCGGAAACTATACTGTAAACGTTAACGGAGTAACCGGGTCATTCGAACTTGCGGTTGATAACACGTTAGATGAATTGCCAGGTCCTGCGCCATCTGGACAGCAGGAAATAACCGAGTCTGGCAACGGAACGACCATAAGTCTCAAAAAAGGAGAGACTTTTTACCTGAAACTTAAGGAAAACCAGACTACAGGCTATTCCTGGGAACTCAACCTGAGCCAGGGACTCAGTCTGGTTTCGGACAAATACTATCCCCCGGAATCTAAAGAAGGCGAAGAGCCTCTTGTTGGGGCCGGAGGGGTTCGTCAGTGGGAAATCAAAGCCGATTCAGAGGGAAACCAGCAGATAACAGCGGTATATAAAAGATCCTGGGAAAATGAAACTGGCACGGAAGACAAATTTACACTTAATGTCAAAGTGGTCTGAACTGCAGTCTCGCTTTTCATGCCTCCCCCACCTTTTTTCATTCATGTAAGAGAGCCGGGGCATGAAAAAAAAATATTTTATGTAAGATGCAGCCTCTTTTTCCAGCGACCTCACGGGAGTCCCAGAGCTTGTTTTAAGTCTTTGAGACAACTGTCGCAGACATGCGACGTGCCTATCTGGGTACACCCAAGTATATTTACATCTTCCTTGTGTTCTATTTCTTCCGGGTTTCCGGAATAGCTTTCGCAATAGACCCCGCATTTTACCTCACAATAGGCTCCGCAAAACAAACATCTGGTCATAATATAATATGGGACTCAGGCTTTCAAATATCTTTCCCGAAAAGCCCCTAAAAGCCCCGAAGAGCTACCAGAGATGAAATTTGAACTAAAACCTGGTAAAGTTGGGTTGAAACCGTAAAGCTTCTAAAACAGAAAAGTGAACTACCCCTCCCTAAAATCTTTGCCTAACGGCTCAGATTTTTGAGGAAGGAGTCTTCCCGCCTGCGGAGATAAATTTTCCAGACTATACGGAAAGACCGGGGGGTCAAGCGAAAAGTATATAAGTAATCGTTAGTATGTTCAGGTAGTTGTCTCAGGCAAGATGCCTGACCTATAAAGCCCCGTAGCGGGGTGGGGTAGCCAGGAGATCCCGACGGGCTCATAACCCGTAGACCGATGGTTCGAATCCATCCCCCGCTATCAAACAATTTTTTTAGGAATTGGTTTCATTTTTTTGTACTTAATAATTTTGCATTAGCTCAGGTTTTGTACCGTACCTCTATTTTTTATATCCGGGCACTCATTAATATCCAGATTAATCAATCCTATCTTGATTAATCAATCCTATCTTGATTAATCAATCCTATCTTGATTAATCAATCCTATCTTGATTAATCAATCCTATCTTATGCGTTCTATCGTACCTTTTTAAAGCGTCGAAAACTCAAAGGCTTATTAAGTAAAGATCACTTTCTTATACAGGATTAACAGGATTAAAATAAATTCAAAAAAGATCACCTTCTTATATAAGGTAAAAATAAACGCAAGAAAAAGTAACCTTCTTGCACAGGTTAATAAACGGAACTTAAACTATCTTTTTATCCATTCTCAAAATTAAGCAGGACGATTCTCATATGGTAATGGAAAAACTCGGAGACTCCTTACAGGGGGCACTCAAGAAGCTGATCGGCGCAGGGAGAATTGATGAGCGCATGGTCAACGAAGTAGTAAAGGATATTCAGCGGGCTCTGCTCCAGGCCGACGTTAACGTAAAACTTGTCATGGGGATGTCCCAGAGAATCAAAGAACGTGCAATGAAAGAAGAACCTCCTGCGGGTGTGAATCCGAGGGAGCATGTAATCCGCATTGTGTATCAGGAACTGATGGAAATCATCGGGAAGGGAGCGGAGATACAGCTCAAACCCCAGACCATCATGATGGTGGGGCTGCAGGGGAGCGGAAAAACTACAAGCGCTGCAAAACTTGCCCGCTATTTCCAGAGAAAAGGGCTCAAAGCAGGTGTTGTTGCCGCAGATACCTTCCGGCCCGGGGCTTACCACCAGCTCAAGACCCTCTGTGAAAAGCTCAATGTTGGTTTTTACGGAGAAGAAGGAAATCCCGATGCTGTTGAGATTACCATACATGGGCTTAAAGCGCTTGAAAAATATGATATAAAAATAGTGGACACTGCAGGGCGGCACGCCCTTGAAGCCGACCTGATAGAAGAAATGGAACAGATCCATGCTGTTGCAAAACCCGACCACAAGTTCATGGTCCTGGACGCAGGCATAGGGCAGCAGGCAAGCCAGCAGGCTCATGCTTTCAATAACTCTGTGGGGATCACAGGAGTTATTATCACAAAACTGGACGGAACGGCAAAAGGTGGTGGAGCCCTTTCAGCAGTTTCCGAAACAAAAGCTCCGATTGCTTTTATCGGGGTTGGGGAAACCCCGGAAGACTTTGAAAAGTTCGAAGCTGACAGGTTCATTTCAAGGCTTCTCGGAATGGGAGACCTTAAGAGCCTGATGGAAAAGGCAGAGGAAAGCCTGAGTGAAGAAGACGTAAATGTTGAAGCCCTGATGCAGGGACGCTTCACCCTGAAGGATATGTACAAGCAGCTCGAAGCAATGAATAAGATGGGGCCTCTGAAACAAATCATGTCAATGCTCCCGATGGGCATGGGAGGAATGGGAGGCATGAAGTTATCAGACGAGATGTTCCAGGCTACCAGTGACAAGATGAAAAACTACAAGGTCATCATGGACTCAATGACAGAAGAGGAAATGACAGACCCCAAACTCATAGGTGGTTCAAGGATCAAGAGAATCTCAAGGGGTTCAGGCTGCAGCCCCGAAGATATAAGAGAGCTTCTGAAGTACCACAAAACCATGCAAACGGCTTTGAAAGGCTTTAGAGGCGGGAAATTCAATATTCAGAAAATGATGAAGAAAAAACTCGGGATGTAATAATCCCGGGACTCTTTTCTGTCGTTTTATACTTTTATTATCTTTACATCTCATTTTTTTCTGTGATTCTAAAAACTTGCAGGATTCTTTTAGAGAAACCTGATTCTTTTAACACATTATTTAAAAAATGAGAAAACCTTCCGTACTGACCACATTTCAGTACTGATCACAAACCTCAAAGAAGTTCATCAGTAACTCTTCTCCCTGCCTGGTGTGGGAAACCTCAGGATGCCATTGAACGCCATAAATCGGTTTTGTTGGGTGACGCATGGCTTCAATCTCACAGACATCTGAGCGGGCAAGATGGATAAAGCCTTCAGGAAGAATAGCAACCTCATCAGCATGGGAAGCCCATACAGTTGTTTTTGGGCCAAGTCCCCTGAGGATGTCGTCTTCTTCGAGGACCTCTATTTCAATCTCGGCATACCCGCCTTTTTTCCCTGCGTGGACATGCCCCCCGTAAGCCAGGGCAATTGCCTGGTGCCCAAGGCAGATTCCAAGAATAGGGATATCGATTTCCCGGGCATAGTCAAAACAAAGGCCTGCCCTTTCCATATCCGGCCCTCCGCTCAGGATCAGCCCATCAGGCTCTTCTGCCAGAATATCCTCGATTGGGGTTACATTGGGAATAATTTTTGTATCCATGTCAAGATCCCGGACAGCCCTGTGAATAAGGTGACAAAATTGTCCGTAATTATTTACAACAAGGATTTTTAATTCATTCATAGTGTCTTCCGTTCCTTTTTACAAATATGAAATGATTCTTAGCTCTGAGCTTATTCTCTTCGCCCATGTTATCCTATTTTAGCCCATGTTATCCTATTTTAATTCTTGTATCCTTTTGGCTTTGCTTCAGCTATTTCATACTTTTCAAATCCACAGTTTTCAGACTCATACAGCTACCTCAAAAAGAGAAGATATACCAGAGCAACTATCGCAGGAATTGAAATAAGGAATAAACATCTAACCATAATAAACTGTCAAATAAGAGAAAACTTTAAGAACTGAACATTCTAGTACATAGATGTACAAAGTAGTTCAATTGACATTATCTAAATCCATAGTGACTGGAAAACTGGATCAGAGTCAGGGCTTGAATAGGTTTAAATAGAAGATGTGTGTTAGTATGTGACATACTAGCACGCTAGAAAGAATCAATTAATAAAAATCAATAAAATTTACAAATGAAGTAAACCAATTCAGAATTTAGGGGAACCACGATGTCAGAAATTGGCAAAAAAATACGCATAGAAAGGCTGATGAATCGGGAGAGCAGAAACATGGTCATTATTCCCATGGATCATGGGCTCTCCGACGGACCTATTGAAGGGCTTATCAACGTTACAGATACAGTTAATAAGGTTGCCGAAGGAGGAGCAAACGCAGTTCTCATGCAGAAAGGCATGGTCAAGTACGGGCATAGAGGATACGGTCATGACATCGGGCTTGTTGTGCATATCAGTGCCTCTTCCGTTCTGAGCCCTGACCCCAACGCCAAGGTGCAGGTATGTACTGTTGAAGAAGTGATAAAGATGGGAGCTGATGCAGTTTCCATGCATATCAACATAGGGTCTGATACAGAAACCGACCAGCTCGAAAAGCTCGGAACAATCTCCAGGGACTGCACGGAATGGGGCATGCCTCTTCTTGCTATGATGTACCCCAGAGGTAAAAAGATCACAAACCCCCACGACCCTGTAAATGTGGCACATGCTGCAAGGATTGGAGCTGAACTGGGAGCTGACGTTGTAAAAACCGTATACACCGGAGATCCTGACAGTTTCAGAGACGTGGTAAGGGGCTGCCCTGTACCTGTAGTAATTGCAGGCGGACCGAAGACCTCAACCGACCTGGAACTTCTTGAAATGATTGACGGGGCAATGGAAGCGGGTGCAAGAGGAGCTGCAATAGGAAGAAATGTATTCCAGCACCGGGACCCTGTCAGGCTGACCAGGGCTATCTGCGAAATCGTACACCATAGAAGGCCTGTGGAAGAAGCCCTGGAGCAGTTAAAGTAAAAAGGATATTAGGAAGCAAAAATCAAGCCCGAAGTAAAAAAATAAAAACAAAAAAAGAAAAATACCGGATTAAAGGCCGGAGTAAAAAACAGATTTATGAACGGGGTTGAAAGCCTTTGAAAAAGAAAAGCGTCTGGATAAAAGCCGATGAAGGCGGATGGGAAGAACAGAAAGAGAGGATCACGACAGGCCTGGAATCCGGAGCCGACTGTATACTGGTAAACTCGGAAGTGGTGGAAAAAGTCCGGGAACTGGGAAACATTACAGTAGCAGCCTTTGCCCGCGACAATAAGTCAGGAGCTGACATCGTAGTCGTGGGAAAGAGAGGAGAAGGTGACGGGACAAAACCCCTGCCCCTGGAAATTCCGGGTTCTTTAGACGTAAACGCAGCAACCCTGCTCATGGACAAAGGCTTAACCGTAGGCGGATACGTAATCATAAAGGATAAACATTATGAACGCTTCGCAGCCGAAATGGGAAAAATCTGCAATTATCTGCTTGTTACAGGCACTGACTGGAAAGTCATCCCTCTTGAGAACCTGATAGCTGATCTCCAGCGAGAGAAAGTAAAGATCATTTTCGGAGTAAAAAGTGCAGAGGAAGCAAGACTCGCCTTCCAGACTCTTGAAACAGGAGCTGATGGAGTCCTTCTGGATAATGGAAATCCTCAGGAAATAAAAGATACGATCAAGGCTGCAAGAGAACTGGAAAGCGAAAGTGCCAAACTTGAGGCTGCGGTTGTAACCAGGGTAGAACCCCTTGGGATGGGAGACCGGGTCTGTGTGGATACATGCAACCTCATGCAGCGCGGAGAAGGTATGCTCATAGGTTCGCAGGCAAGCGGGATGTTCCTGGTAAACTCGGAGTCCGATGAAAGCCCTTACGTGGCAGCCCGTCCCTTCAGGGTAAATGCAGGTGCGGTTCACTCTTACATCAAAATCGGGGATAAAACCCGCTATCTTTCGGAACTCCAGACCGGAGATGCCGTAACTATTGTAGACTCAAAAGGAAAACAGCGGGAAGGTATAGTTGGCAGAGTCAAGATAGAAAGCCGCCCTCTCATGCTAATAGAAGCAAAAGCCAGAGACAGAACTTTAACTGCAATCCTGCAAAATGCCGAAACCATCAAACTGGTAGGAAAAGATGGAAACCCTATCTCAGTTGCAAAACTCAAGAAAGGAGATGAGGTCCTGGTCCGCCTCGAGGAAGGAGCCAGACATTTCGGCAAAAAAATAGAAGAAACGATTATAGAGAAGTGAACCAGGGAAAAACGAATAATAACCAGATTCCCTAACTCCCAACCCGGAGCGAGCAATGACGCAAATAGGCCCATTTGACCTTGAAAAAAAAACTGCAGTTGTTGCAGTAATCCTTGAAAAGCCTCTTGAAACTTCAAAAAAGGCAGCCGAAAAAGGAGCTGATATCCTTGAAATCCGGCTGGATTTGCTGGGAATCAGGGATCTGGAGAGAGCCGCAGAAATAATAAGGGAAATAAAATCCGAAGCCGGGCTTCCTGTAATCGCTACCAACCGCTCCAGGGCAGAAGGAGGAAAATGGGAGGGGACCGAGGAAGACCGAACAGGGCTTCTTATAGGGCTTCTTACATATTCCCTTTACCTTAAAGACGGGCCGGATGCTGTTGATATCGAACTCTCTGCCAGCAGGGAAGAGAGAGATAAAGTTATAAAAGCGGCTAAAGATCACGGAAAAACCGTAATCGTTTCTTCCCACGACTTTTCAAAAACTCCTTCTCCTCAGGAAATGAAAGCAATTCTTACAGAAATGTTTCTTGCAGGGGCAGATATTGCCAAACTTGCAGTGATGCCTCAGTCAATGGAAGACGTTCTTAATCTGCTGAGAATTACACTGGACCTCAGGAAAGAAGGAAAATCAGTATGCACCATCTCAATGGGCAAACCCGGAAAACATACAAGAGTAGTTGCCCCTCTTTATGGTTCGGTCCTGACATACGGTTCAGTAGAAAGCGGTGCAGCCGCAGCCCCTGGTCAGCTTCCGGTAGACGAAGTAAAGAAGATAATGGAAATGCTAAAATGAAGCGAGTTTTTGGTGTATTTGGAGACCCTATAGGTCATTCCCTTTCCCCTGCCATGCATAATGCAGCGTTTTCAGCCCTTGGCATGGACTGCGTCTATCACGCTTTCAGGGTCAGGCCGGAAAAACTGGAAAAAGCAATCCTTGGAGCTGAAGCTATGGGATTTGGAGGGCTTAACCTGACTGTCCCATTAAAAGAAGAAGCCCTGAAACTGGAATTCATCAAGCCTGACCCCCTTGCAGAGAGAATTGGAGCAGTGAATACTGTTGTCTTCGGAAAAACAGGAGAAATCCGGGGGTACAACACTGACGGACTGGGAGCAAGGCAGGCCCTTCGAGAGGCTGCAGTGGAAATGGGGGGGTCTAAAGTGGTGGTTGCAGGGGCAGGAGGAGCAGCAAGGGCGGTTGCTTTTCAGCTTGCAGCCGACGGAGCTGAAATCACCATAATAAACCGGACAGAAGAAAGGGCAGTAGAACTTGCAAAAGAGATTTCAGCTGCAGCCCTTCCGGGAAAAATAAGCGGGACCGGGCTTTCAGGATTAAAAGAACTGTTGCAGGACGCAGATATCCTGATCAATACCACAACTCTCGGGATGCACCCGAACACAGATGCAACTATTGCAACAGCAAAAGAACTTCACAGCGACCTTACTGTTTTTGACATAGTCTATAACCCACTTGAAACCAGGCTTTTAAAGGAAGCAAAGGCTGCAGGAGCAAAAACCGTAAGCGGAGTTTTAATGCTTGTCTATCAGGGAGCAGAAGCTTTCAAACTCTGGACAGGTGTTGAACCTCCAGTAGAAATCATGAAAAAAACCGTACTGGAGGCTCTGCAGACTTGAACACAGACCCTGAGAAACATAGTTCCGGAAAAACAAAGGTTCTGATCCTTGGCGGAACCGGAGAGATGGGGCAGTGGTTCACTCATTTTTTTAAAGAAAGGGACTATGAGGTTACAGTCTGGGGAAAGGGGGGCAAGGTGGAAGTCGCCCGGAAACTGAATGTACCTTTTGCTTCGGACCTTGAGGCAGCTATCCCTGAAAATGATATAGTAATAGTATCCGTTCCAATCAACGCAACGGAAGAAACTATTGCAGAAGTCGCCCCGAAGATGAAAGCAGGAAGCCTCCTTATGGATTTCACCTCCACCAAAGTAAAACCTGTTGAAGCCATGCGGAGATTTGCACCTGCGAATGTTGAGATTCTTGGAACACACCCCATGTTCGGGCCCACGATCCCCACCATCAGGGGACAAACAGTAATCCTTGTCCCGGTAAACGGGCGCTCGGAAAAATGGTTTCCGGTAATCAGGCAACTTTTTGAGGAAAGCGGCGCACATGTTGAAATCACGACAGCCGACGAGCACGACCGTCTGGTCTCAGTAGTACAGGGGCTCACTCATTTTGCTTATATAGCAATAGGGACGACCATTGACAGGCTTGACTTTGATATCAAGAAATCCAGGAAATTCGTAAGTCCGGTTTACAGTATAATGCTTGACTTTGTGGGCAGGATTCTGGGCCAGAACCCTTACCTCTACGCTCTTATCCAGATGGAAAACCCGGGTGTTCCGGAGGTGCATGAGGCATTTATAAAGGAATGTGAGGAACTTTCCAGCCTTGTGCGGGCTCATGATGAGGAAGGCTTTGTAAGGAAAATGAAAGCTGCTGCCCGAAAATATGATGATACAGCCCATGCCCTGCGCAGGTCGGATAAGCTGATTAATTCCAGAATAACCGAGTATGAGACTATCATGAACTCGGTAGGAAAAGTCTGCGGCTTTTCTCACTTTTATTCCGGAAAGGTCCATGTAGGTACACTGGAAAAAGTGGGACCGAATGAGATAATAATTACAAAACTTGCCTCAAAAGGCACCGCGCCCCATATAAAGAACAAATTCATAAGACTCAAGCTTGAAAACCTTCGCCTTCTTTCAGAATCTGAATTGAGGGAGTGGAGAAAAGAAAACCTGAAGCATGCGATAAGGGATATTTCAGTCCTGATCCCTGAAGACGCCGATCCTGAAGTCATCCTGGGCGCAGTAACCACAAACAACCATCTTGTAGCCTGTCAGATCAGTGATACCTACAATGGGACTAAGGGGACAGAAGCTGAAAATGAGAGAAGAGGGACAGCCCGACTCGGAGTGACTTATAGGATAACTATTTTTGGAGATTGTAATGCAGATTCTGTCGAAACTGAGGTGACAACCCTTCTCTGTGGGCTTGGATGCCGGGTAAGGGAAAAAAACCTGAGGCTGAAGGAATGAAAAAGAACTTTTACCTTAGAATTGTATTATTGATCATTGATCGCAGAGAAATTAATATAAACAATAAATAAATAGATACGGAATATAATGTCTCAGGTCAAATGGAAAATTTCTCTTTTATTTGCACTTATCACTCTTTCGATAT
Organism: Methanosarcina sp. 1.H.T.1A.1; assembly: GCF_000979295.1. Lineage (NCBI taxonomy): Archaea > Methanobacteriati > Methanobacteriota > Methanomicrobia > Methanosarcinales > Methanosarcinaceae > Methanosarcina > Methanosarcina sp. 1.H.T.1A.1. The sequence goes on from NZ_JJQY01000030.1 coordinate 24,187, forward strand.
TTGTTTCGCTTCTTTTAAGCGGTGATAAGTTCATGGAAAGCAGTGGGAATGCAACAAACCCCACAGCCCTAGCTGGAGTTTCACGCGAAAATATGATCATAAATTCCATAAATAAGCTGGAAACTGGTGACCATGAAACAAGATTAAACGCAGTAACCGAACTTGGAAAATTCGGAAAACCTGCAGCAAGTGCTCTTATTGAAAAGATTGAACCCGGAAATTCGAGTTCAGGAGAAATAAAAAGTTATCTGCTTCTTGCACTTCTTGAAACCGGAGATGAAAGAGCGGAAACTGTTCTTTCAGGAAACCTTGGGGAAAAAGAGGCTTCAAGTATGACTGCAGCCGAAAATGCAGTCGACGGGCAGAGACCGGAAGAAGTTTCAGAAGATATTGTACGGGCTATAGAAGCAAAAGATAAAGCCATGCGAGAGAGCCTTGCAAGATCCTTAACCAGTGAATATGGAAACGACACGGATATTCTCGAAGAAGCCCTTAAGGCAGAAGAACAGAATTCCACTCTTTATACTTCCTTTGCACTTTCAAATTTCGAATCTGGAGAAAACGGAAACGAAACCGAAATACTTCTTAAGGCTCTTAAAAGCGAAAAAGGATACGTAAGAGTTGCAGCTGCAATGGCTCTTGGACAAAAGGAGGAAAAAGCCGCAACAGATCCCTTACTGAAGATGCTTACTCAGGATTATCCTCTGGCGAGACACAGTGCAGCTATGGCACTTGGAGAACTCGGAGATGAAAGAGCTGTAGATAACCTGATGATGGAATTGAAAAATAATGAGAAAGATTACATCAGGAGCAGCACTGCAGTCGCCCTTGGGAAAATAGGATCAGAAGAAGCTGTACCCTATCTTATCGAGAGACTGAGAGACACAAAGGCTTCGGTAAGAAGTAATGCCGCCCTCACACTAGGTAAAATGGGAACCGAATCAGCGGTAGGACCCCTGATAGACGTCCTGGAAAGCGGAAAAGAAGTTGAAGGAAGAAGAAAAGATACCGTGAACACAAATGCAGATGTCCGAAAAAGCGTTGTCCTTGCCCTTGGAGGAATAGGAGGCGCTGAAGCTACGGAAGCATTAACCGGCGTACTAAACGATAATAAGGAAACTCTTGAGGTAAGGATAGCTGCAGCCTCAGCTCTTGGGAACATAGGAAGCCCTGAAGCTGTAAGTACCCTTAGAACGGTATTTGACAACCCGGGCATGGATATGGGCATCAGAAACGGAGCCCTCCTTGGTCTTGGCAAAACCGAAAACCAGGAAACTGCAGGGTTTTTTGTAGAAAAACTGGGAGATAAAGACTTTGGAGTTAGTGCCAGAGAAGCCCTTGTAGATATGGGAGAAACGGCAGTTAATCCTCTTATAGAAAACCTGAAAACTGAAGATAAGAAAGTTAAGGGTGAGACCGCCCTGATTCTTATTGAAATTGGGGACCCGCGGGCAGTTGAACCTCTTATTCTGGCTTATCAGTGATTCAAAAATCTTGAAAAGAAATTGCAAAGAAAAAAGCGGCTGAAAAAGCCGCATTCTTTTTTATTCAGATGTACTCATTTTACGGATAATCAGTGTTTGATTTAAATTTTCTTCTGTTTGGGAATAAATATTAGAAGAAAAAAATATAAGAAGAAAAATTAAATCAGGCTGATAAGATCTTCCAGCGCCGCCCGGGGATCTGCCGCTTTAACAATTCCCGAAGCCAGGAGTACACCCTGCGAGCCAAGGTCAAGGGCTGCCCTGAGGTCTTCGCCTTTTGAAATTCCGGCGCCGCAAAGCACTTTTACTCCGGGATTGATTTTTGCAACTGCTTCAACCGAGCCGCTAACAACTTCAGGGTCGGCTTTTGAGACCGGAATTCCGCTGCCTATAAGCTCCGGCGGTTCGATTGCTACATAATCGGGTCCAAGGGCTGCGGCTGCTGCAGTTGTGGGAACGTTGTTAGTACAGATAACTGCCCTGAGTCCGAATTCTTTTGCCGCCTTCAAGGAGGCCTCAATTTCTGCAAGGGTCAGACGCCTTTCAGAGTGATTAATAAGAGTCCCGACAGCTCCCGCTTCTTTTATGCATTTTCCAAAAACATGCCCCGTAAAACTTCCTGCTCCTACCCCATCCAGATGCTGGGAAAAAACCGGAAGTTCAACCTCAGAGGCTACCCTGTAAATGTCCGGAAACTGGGGAGCTACTGCAATCTCGATACCTGATTCTTCGGATACGGCTCTACAGGCCATTGCAATCTCGACTGCTCCGTAGCCTGTGCCCTGCAAATAAGTTTTGTAGTTCAGTAAAATGAATGGTGAACCCAGGAAAATCCCCTCCTGAAAAATGAAAAGAAAATGAAACTAAATGAAATGAAAAAGAAAAAAGTGTGAAAACCCACACTTTCTTCAATAGTTTCTACCGGAGATTTTGCCGCAACTTGTTTTATTAACAGCTTTTTTAACAGCTTATATAACAAACCGTTTTAGCAGTTTTTCCGGCAACTTTTTATGGAAGTTTTTAAAGCCTGCTCAGAAATCAGTCATGATTCTGAACTGGTCGATTTCAGGTTTGTTAAGGCTGTTAATGAACTGCTCAGCCATATCTCTGATATCTTTTGCGTTGGTGATAGCACGTCCGACCACAAGGATATCAGCACCCTGACCAAGGGCTACAGGCACCTTGTCGAGACGGACTCCGCCTGCAACTGCAACCAGGGTCTTTGGAGCAATCTTCTTGATATCAGCAATGTTGCCCCAGGCGTGTTCGGTACCTTCGATGTCGATTCCACGGTGGAGTTCAATGACATCAGGCATGACCTTGAGCTGCTTTAAGACCGAAATCGGGTCGTGCTGGTTGAGAGTATCCATGACCGCATAGATGCCTGTCTTGTGGGCTTCTTCAATGAGCTTGTCAATGGTGCTGATCGGGGCAAGGGCAGAGACCACAATGGCATCGCCTGCAGCGTCTGCAACCATTCTTGCTTCAAGGTTTCCGGTATCCAGGGTCTTTAAGTCAGCAACAATGAAGGCGTCGGGCTTGACATCCCTGATCTTGGAAATTACATCCATGCCGTAGCGCTTGATAAGGGGGGTGCCTGCTTCGATAATGACGTGGTCGCTGTTCGGGATCTGAGAAATAGCCGAAAGCACGAACTCAAGGTTCGGGTTGTCAAAAGCAATCTGCAGGTAAGGTGGGTCCCAGAGCCTGATGACTTTAAAGCCCATGATAGCGTGGGTGGACTTGTTGCTCTCTTCAAGCACAGTGTCGATGTCCGGGAAGCCTTCAAGTGCTCTCTTGAGCGCAAGTTTTGTGGCGCCGTAGTTGTACCTGTAGATCTTGTTATAGTCCTGGGCATCAGGGTGAATAAAGACGCTAGCTACAATGACAAGGTCTTCAGCCTGGGCCTTTGAGATTACGCCTTCTTCTACTGAGTCTGCTACTGCCTTTGCAACTGCTGACTGGGCAGGTCCGAAAATTCTTGATGCCTGCTCCATGTTCTTTACAGTGACCTTCGGGATAATAAGGGTTGAAGGTTTAGCCGGCAGGTTTGGCCTTATAACGGACAGGAGAGGAGTGTGTCCGGCTGAAAGCTGAGTCAGACCATTTGCAAAAGCCTGTCCTACAGGACCCTCCTTGTCTCCTATCATCAAATCAACATGGGCAAGTTCTGCACCCTGCCCCATTAATGCTTCTCCTATCTGAAACATGTTTAACCTCGAAAATGCTATGAAAGAAATATTAGAATATTTGATAGTTAGTTGTTTGAGAACGAATTTATCATTGAACCGAGGGATAGCATAACCCTTTTGCCTGCTAAACGCCAGCCTGATATAAATAATCTTGTATCATCCCAAACAGTTTTTTGACAGCCTACAGGTTCTCTGCACTTTGATTCCATAATTACGGAGTTTCCAAAAACTCCCTATCAAAGGAGAATTTTAGGACACATGTCGTTCAGGACGCAAACTCCGCACCTGGGAGAAAGAGGCCGGCAAATATTTTGCCCTAATTTTACAAGCAAGAGATTTATATGTTTCCAGTACCTCTGAGGAAATATCTTTTTTAATTCTATTTCAGTCTCTTCAGGGGCTTTTGTTTCAACCAGACCGAGCCTGTTAGAAATCCTGTGAACGTGTGTATCGACTGCAAGGGCATCTTTAAGGAATGCATGCGCAAGTACACAGTTAGCTGTCTTTCGGCCGACTCCGGGTAGTTTAAGGAGAGTTTCCATCTCATCCGGAACCCTGCCATTGTATTCTTCCAGTAAAATTCCGGAGATTTCCTTTATCCTTCCGGCTTTGACCCTGTAGAAGCCCACATCTCTTATAAGCGCTTCAATCTCTTCAACATCAGTCTCAACCATTTCCTCAGGAGTAGAGAATCTCTCAAAAAGCCTCTTTGCTGCAGGATAGGTTACATCGTCCCGGGTCCTGTGAGACATGACAGTGGAGATTAACACAAAAAAGGGGTCTCTCGAGCCATCAGCATAGCCCTCCGGATAAAGTTCGAAAAGCCTCCGCATGAGTTCATCAATGTCCATGCCCAGAGTTAGTATTCTCTTAATATAAAAATTATAAAAATCCGGATTCTAAATTACAGGCTAAAAAAGGTAAAAAATGGGAAATTAAAAAGCTTTGAGAAGAGATTTTAAAAGTAGTTTAAAAAGCCAAGGTCCGGATTCGAACCGGAATGGTATCGCTCTGCAGGCGATTGCGTAGCCGCTCCGCCACCTTGGCACAAAGTGGATTTTCTTAAAGCACTTTATTGAATATATAGTTTTAGGTTAAATCGATTATTAGAAGAGAAAAAGCCAAGATCCGGATTCGAACCGGAATGGTATCGCTCTGCAGGCGATTGCGTAGCCGCTCCGCCATCTTGGCATTATTGAACACGGATTAGTCGTGTAGATGCAATTAAAGTAATTTCTAATATATAAATATTTAGCTGGATGCAACAGTTCTGAAAGAATTTTACAACTTTTTGGTAAAAAATGTGTTATGTTATCCCCCGAAAGAGATAACCGAGTTAGATTAAACCGAGTTAGATTAAAATGTTGGAAAAAACACTGGATAAAACAAACATTGCCGCAACTATAGCCAGTAAGATGACTACGAAAGTAGGCAGGAGTACAGCTATCGCCGATTTCACCATGCTTACATCATGTACAATCATGCCGCCCACAATATAGAGATATATCTCATAAAGCCCGAAGAACCAGCCGATTAAAGGAATCCAGGAAAGCGCCATCACGGCAGATGCATAAGATATGAACCTGACAGTGCCTTCGTAACTTCCAGTTCCTCCAAGCACTTTATAAATAATATAAAATATTGCAGCTCCGATAAAGATAGAGATGATACCTACAATAGGTGCCATAATCACAGTCATAAGTACAGTGGAAAAGCCAAATTCAGTGATACCACCGTACCCATACATACCTCTCATCATTCCGCGGCCAAAAAGTCCAGTTAAAAGCCCGTATATGATATAACTGATTGCTGCAAAAGTAAGCGGTTCATTATATCCTCCGGTCGTTGGCATTTTCCTGTAAAAATCAGACGGCCTTTGTATAACTTCTTTCCATGTTTCGATGTAATCCATAGTTTCCCCCATTAAAAATATGCACGAGCCTTATTTAAAGAGATTTGTGAGGAAAAGAGTGAAAGTCTGAAGTTCCGTTAAGATAACTCTGTCTTACAGCAAGAGTCCGGCTTCAGTTATTACAGGTGAGCGCACCCTTCGGGACTTGGATAGGGGCATCGGGATAGAAATCCAGCAATTCAAATGGATTCGAACTCGCTTTTAGAGAAGCATAGCTAAAAGAGAGCCGGAACATAAAAATCAAGTAATAAAAATAACGGATGAAAATAACGGGATGAAAAAAGGTCAGAATAATAAAACTTAGAAAACGGTTTCAAAAGAATAAACATATCAAAAGATAGTGGAAAGCCGTGTAAAAGAACCAGGAAACAGACAAAATAGTCCAGAAGAGAGACAAAGTAACAAGATCAAGAAGAATAGCAGCTTCA
>NZ_JJQY01000160.1:0-26142 GCF_000979295.1 Methanosarcina sp. 1.H.T.1A.1
TCCAGGTCTCTCAGCTCGTCTGCAGGGTGACCTCGAAGATACACTCGGTGCAAATGTAAAGGTTGGTCCAATGGACTCCGGCCGTATCCCTGGCTGGATCGAGAAGAACTGGCCCCCAAAACAATAAGTCCGAATGTAAATTGAAAACTTTACAGATCCGTGTCTCTCTGACACGGAACTTTCTTCTTTTTTAAAAAATACGATGCATCATAATGAAAGGCTGCAGGCAAATTTTTTTGTAGATTATACTTATACAATGGCGAGTTCGTACTTCTCCCCTTTTTGATAAATGTTGGCCCACTTTCCGCAGATGCCGATTCAATTCCACAATTTTTGCTGCAATCTTTTTGTCTGGAAACTGCCCGGTTATTCAAACATGTGTTTTGAAATTTCCCACAATTTTCGACCTTGTGCCTCCATTCACAGATTCATTTCCATTTCTCGAAGATTCAGTTAAAATAATAATTGCAGATTTGGAAGGATTCTCCAAAAATGATAGAAAGAAAAATGCTATTTTTTGAGGACATCTGCGGAAGATAAGAGTTATGACTAAAACTCCCTATATATTTTGAATTTCATTGACTATTTTTTGAATTTTGTTAGGATTTCTCAGAATTTGTTAGGATAACTATTAACAAATATTAGAAAATTAAATTATAAAATAAATACAATTAGTGAGAATTCAACGCATAAAAAACACATAAATAAGAGAGGGTAGCAAATTATTTTAAATAGAATGAGACGATCTTTGATAGTGGAAATTTTAAAAATGTTAGCCTAAAGAGGTACTATATAGATAATAACCAGTATTCAAGCATTATTCGGGTGTTAACATTACACAGGTTTCGTTGATATTACCGGCTTATAACGAAGTAGCAAGAATAGAAAAAACAGTAAACCAAACTGCAGAAACTCTTAGGGAAATCACATCTTCTTTTGAGATTATTATAGCAGAAGATGGAAGCAGCGACGGGACAGATAGAGTAGCTGGTAAACTTGCTATGGAGCATAACTACGTGAGTCATCTTCACTCGGATTCACGCCAGGGGCGTGGCAGAGCATTGAATAGAGCTTTTAAGTTTGCATCTGGAGATGTTCTTTGTTATATTGACGTGGATCTTGCAACCGATATGAGCCATCTGAAGGAACTAATAGAATCAATCTCAGTAGAAGGATATGACTTTGCAACAGGCTCCAGAATGATGCCTCAGAGCAATGTAAAAAGGCCCTTAAAAAGAGGCATAGCCAGTAGAGGGTTTAATTTTCTGGTGCACACTTTTTTACACTCAAAATTATATGACCATCAATGTGGATTTAAGGCTTTTAAAAAAGACCCATTGTTTAAACTAATTGATCAAGTGCAGGATGAACACTGGTTCTGGGATACTGAACTTATGGTTCTTGCACAGTCTCGGGGATTTAAAGTTAAAGAATTCCCGGTAGTCTGGAGGCATGGAGGCACAACGACGGTAAATCTTAAAAGAGATGTTATAGACATGGGGTCTCAAATTTTCCGTTTATGGTGGAGTTTAAACAGGCAGTCAAAGAAAAAAAAAGAAAAATCCTGCGAGGGGTGCTTTGAATAAAATTGAATCTAAAACAAAGCAGATCTTTTATTTTAGCCTGATAATTTTTTCCATACTTTTACAGGCAGGCAGTGGAATTTGCGGAAAATACGCTGCGATGACAATACAAGAGGCTTCACCTTTTATTACGCTCACAAATATTTATTACTTGCTCTCCCTGGTATTTCTTGTACTGCAGGCGATTGTCTGGCAGCAAGCACTGATACACTATCCACTTTCATATGCTTATCCATTTATAAGCCTGGTTAATTTTGTGATATAATTTTGTTCTGCAATTCTATTCCATGAACAGATCACCAGGTATAACGTTTTAGGGTTACTCATCATATCCTTTGGAATTTTAATACTATCCCGCAGTTTGGGAGAAGAAACATGATTACTTCTTCTACATTTTATTTGTTATTAGTAATCGCATTTACAGGAGTCAGTCAGACACTTTTGAAAATGGGGGCAACCCAGTCCTCTGAAAAAAAATTTACTGCCGCGTATGTGAACCCCTGTACATTTACGGCATATATTTTGTATGTGATAGTAACTATTTTTACAGTGTACGCGCTTAAGGAAATCCCGTTAAAGTTATTTTACACAGCTACCTCCTTAAAATTTGTTCTGGTACTCATTCTTTCCAAAATGGTGCTCTGTGAAAAAATGGACAGTAAGAAAGTAATTGCTATGGGGTTTATCGTATCTGGTGTTATAATATTCAACATGTGAGATAGGAAGAAATAATTTCAAAAATCCATGAAAATCTGCATATTCTGCCCGGATACATATCCTGCCCGAATACTTAACTGCTAGAAATTATCTACACCATGTAGAATTATACAAATGATTATATAAGGAAAAAGCCTATTAAATATGTTTCCGAACTATATATTTTTTAACATTTGTTTAGAAATTAGATGCAGCGGTTTACTGGTCTGGTAGAATGACATTTCAGTCAGACACCCAGGAGCATGAACAAACAGGAAGAACAGCAAATCCAGCTATTCTTAAATAACATGAGAGTGCTTAACAGGTGAACTGTTCAGTATTACTATAGAGACTTTACTTTCTGAACACTCCGGGACCTACTATTCCAGGAAGACCATCAGTAAGGATTATAGGTCAACCACCCCTGAGCTAAAGACTCGGGCTTGTCTAACAAGCCCTGGTTGACCAGATCACCAATTAGGAGCTTCGGAAAATCGGTAAATGATAGGAAAGAAATAGTTACCCTGAAATATCGCCTCAGTTTCAGGCTCTAAGGATGCCAGTTAAACAATCCTGAGAGGTAGGGACAGTGCTTACATCGTGAAACCTTTCCATATCAGATCAAGAGGAAGACGGATTCCGTAATTGACTTGTTCCAGTACGCTGTAACAATCCAACTTCACGAAGTTGAAGTCCACAATTCGGATACGCATTACCCTACTTCGGTAGGTGGAGGGTGATTTATTCGCCTTCATTACATTAATAAAAAACTAATTCAATAGAGCAGGACGTGGAAGTTGACGTATTCCTCCCCTGAGCTAAAGACTCAGGGTTTCCTGCTGAGGTTTTATGAATTCCATCACATGCCCGAAATGCGGCAAAGAATGCGATAAACTTTTTGATTCCGTTTGCAGGGACTGTTTCTTTGAAACCTTCAAACCAATTGAGCTGCCCCTTGTACTCCACGTAAGGATCTGTTCCAGCTGCGGAGCGTACTTTCACAGGAGCCGCTGGGAAAATATCGGCAATATAGAAGAAGTGGTGCTGAAAGCCGTAGAAAATGTCCTTTTTATCCACAATGAAGCCGGAGATGTGGAACTCTGCCTGGAACCAAAAGAAATTACACCTTATATATACATGGTGAGAGCCGAAATAGATGCAATCGTAGAAGAAGAGCCAATCCATGCCGAAGCTGAGACAGAAGTAAGGATTCAGCGGACAGCCTGCGATATGTGCAGCCGTGAGTCCGGAGGATACTTTGAAGCAATCATCCAGATAAGAGCAGCAGGCAGGTTCCCTACTGAAGAGGAAAGGAGGCGCTGCTCTGCCATTGCCAGGGAAGCCATGGAAAGCATGAGGAAGAAAGGCGACCGCCTTGCCTTTATAAGCGAAGCCCTTGAACTGAAGGAGGGAATCGATCTCTACATGGGCTCCATGAACGCCAGCAGGCAGGTATGCCGGCTGATCGTTAACGAACTCGGAGGCAGTTTTTCCGAGTCCCCTACCCTTGTTGGGATGAAAGACGGGAAAAACCTCTACAGGATTACTTTCGCCATGCGCCTTCCGGAGTTCAGGCCAGGGGACGTGATAAGGTTCAGGGGAAGGATTATCCAGATAAGAAGCTCAGGAAAAAAGGTCAACGGGATAAGCCTTGAAGATGGCACCAGGTTTATTTCGACTCCTGAAGAGCTCAAAGGCGCAGAAAAAGTTGCAAATCTTGGGGATGCAGTTTTTACAGTTCTGGTTTCAATCGAAGAAAATGCAATTCTTGTGCTTGACCCTGTGACCTATGAAACTGTTGCAATAAAAAAACCAATGTTCTTTAGTGCAGAAGCAGGAAGCGAAATCCCTGTTCTGAAAACAGAATATGGAATCTTTGCGCTTTCACATTCCGATATTCCACAGGAAAAATGAGAGATCTGGAAAAACGAGGAAACATGCAGAATATCCTTGCAATTGGGTTTGATACACGAAACATTGTCTGCTCCGCAAGCAGGGCAGGTTACACTGTCTGCTCTATAGATGTTTTTCGTGACCTTGACCTTCAGAAATGTGCATATGCATCAGCTCTCCTTGAATGCAGGACTTCAAGCGAACTCCATCAGCTTGATCCTGGCTGGGTAATAGCTCAAATGAACGCCTTCGGGCTTGACTTTGACGCCATAGTACCCGGCTCGGGAATGGAGATGCTGGACCCAGGCAGTTTCCCCTGTCCGGTACTTGCTAGCTGTCCCGACGCAGCTAAGGAAGCTTCAAACAAACTGCACCTTGCAAAAAAGCTTGAAGCCCTTGGGATGCCACACCCTCACTGTTATTCTCCGGAGGAGCTGGACTCTATCGAATACCCTGTTATTCTCAAACCTGCCTCAGGAGGAGGGGGAATCTTTAACAGGGTTGCAAGGAACCGGCAGGAACTGCTGTCAGCTTTAGAAGAATTATCCAGGCTGGACCCGGAGTTTGCAGAAAAGGAGGTTGTAATCCAGGAGTTTCTGGAAGGAATTCCTTCAAGCGTTTCTTTGCTTTCCACAAACAATCAAGCTCTGTCAGTTGCTGTGAATGAACAATTGATAGGGATGCCCTGGCTCTCGAAGCTACCGTTTGCCTACTGCGGAAACGTAACTCCTTTCAGGACAGCGCACGCAGAGGAGATGGAAGCCCTTGCTGAAGAACTGGTGCTTGAACTCGGGCTTCTGGGCTCAAATGGCGTGGATTTCCTGGTTACGGAAAAGGGGCCTGTAGTTCTAGAAGTAAATCCAAGGTTCCAGGGCAGCCTGGACACCATAGAGATGGCGACGGGAATGAACCTTTTTGAAGCCCATATTGGCTGCTTCAGAGGAGAACTTCCGGAAAAACCGGAAGCAAAACGTTTTGCTGCAAGAGGGGTTCTTTACTCGGATCGAGAACTTTTTATAGACAGAAAACTCATGGACTTCATTCTCATGGAAAAAAGTGCTGATATTCCTTCCATGGGAACTGTTACTGAGCCTGACTGGCCCCTTACCTCCCTGTTTGCATGCGCCTCAACAAGAGACGAAGCAATCCGATCTCTTGAAAGAGGGGCAGATAAGATAAAGACTTTTATTGTAAATCGAACGAAAGAAGAAAGGAAGCCCCTGAACTCTGCCGGAAAAGCATGAGGTTCAGTTGTGAAAGTGCAGCTTTTTCCAGATAGGAGAGATCTCTTTGAGAAAAAGCATGATGTAAACTTTAATACTGGTATGTCCAATTCATATTAGGGATTTGAGAGGTGAACACTTTGGTCGATTTAAATGACAAGGTAATTAGAGGATATCTCATGAGCCTTGTAGGGGAAGAAGGGCTTAAAATGATAGGAGAGATGCCCGAAGGTGAGATAACGGATGAAGAAATTGCGGCAAAGACCGGAGTTCTGCTGAATACGGTGAGAAGAACTCTCTTCATACTTTATGAGAATAAATTTGCAATCGTTGTAAGAGAGAGGGATTCAAACAGCGGATGGTTGACATATCTCTGGCACCTGGACTTTTCCGGCATAGAGCACCAGCTTATGAGGGAAAAGAAAAAACTGCTAAGGAACCTGAAGACTCGCCTGGAATTTGAAGAAAACAATGTTTTCTATACGTGCCCGCAGGGCTGTGTTCGCCTTCTTTTTGACGAGGCAACTGAAACAGAATTTCTCTGTCCCATGTGCGGGGAAGATCTGGCCTATTACGACAACTCCCTTTTTGTGGGAGTCCTGAAAAAGCGTGTGGATGCCTTGAGTAGTATATAAGGGATCGGTCTTGACTACCCGGACCCAGGCAATAAGGCTGCTTGAAGAATCAGGCTGCGCCCCTAATGTAATCGAGCACTGCAAGGAGGTTGCCTCACTGGCAGTCGAGATCGCAGAAAAGGCAAAAGCAGCCGGAAATAATGTAAATCCGGAGCTTGTAGAAGTAGGGGCTCTTTTGCACGACTTTGGAAGATGCCGGACTCATGGAATTGCTCATGCAGTTGAAGGATTCAAGCTGGCTAAAAACAAAGGAGTCGAACCTGAAGTTGCCGAAATAATAAAACGGCATATAGGAGCCGGCGTTTCAAAAGAAGAAGCAAAGGAGTTTGGACTTCCTGAAGAGGATTATTTTCCCCGGAGTATGGAGGAAAAAATCGTTGCACATGCCGACAACCTTGTAAAAGGAACGAAGAGAATAACGATAAACGAAAGATTGGAGTTCATGCGTAAAAAGGATATATCTGAACATGTGGTTCAGAGGGTAAAGAACCTCGCTGAAGAAGTTGAGGGACTTTCCCGCTAAATTCCGAATTTTCTGAATTTTCCGAATAGAGAATAATTCGGACATCCAGTATAGAAAAACAGAAAAATTATTTTATCAAATTAGAAAAACAGAAAAATTATTTTATCAAATAATTCTCCGGTTTTAAATGCGAACGCATTTAGAAAAAAGGGGGAAGACTTATATATAGCGATATTAATAATGAGATAATGGATTGCTAAATCCTGCGATTTAAGCTAAAAATGCTCACCTCAACTAAAACATTTTTTTTTAGCAACATTTCTCATTTTTAACTTATTATGAGGGTATGTTTATGGATAATGACAAATATCTAAAAGGCACAACTACCGTAGGAGTAGTTTGTACTGACGGAATTGTGCTCGCAAGTGAACAGCGAGCCACAATGGGGCATTTCATCGCAAGCAAAACTGCAAAGAAAGTCTACCAGATCGATGACCTAGTAGGAATGACCACTGCCGGTTCGGTAGGGGACGCTCAGCAGCTTGTGCGATTGGTAAGTGTAGAGTCACAGCTCTACAAAATGCGCAGGAACGAATCCATGACAATCAAAGGAATTACCACTTTGATGTCGAACTTCTTGAATGCTAACCGCTACTACCCCATGATGGTCCAGCTCCTTATCGGAGGGGTTGACAAAAATGGACCTGGAATCTACTCACTGGATCCAATGGGAGGGAGTATTGAAGAGACAAGGATCTCGGCAACAGGTTCAGGTTCTCCCATGGCTTACGGAATACTGGAAGACCAGTACAGGGAAAATATGACTGTAAAAGAAGGTCTTGATCTTGCGATAAGGGCAATTCACAATGCAACGAAAAGAGACTCAGCTTCCGGAGAAAATATCGATGTAGTCGTAATTACAAAGGAGGCATTCAAAAGGCTGGATCCTGAAGAAGTAAAATCCAGAAGGGCTTCATTAAATTAAATAATTTAACTGTTGGTTTTTTATTTTAATATATAAACTAACACCTTTTTCAAATATTATTTTTTTAACATCCAGATACTTTTTGATTTTTTGACGAAAAGGAAGATTCTTAATGCCTATTGAAGACGTGCTATTAGACCTCAAAAATAAAATTGAGAAAAATCTACCCGCAGGAGTTACAATTACCGACGTCGAATTCGAAGGTCCTCAGCTTGTCCTGTACACTGAAGAGCCCCGTAAATTCGCAGACGACGGGAATATTATCCGCAACCTGGCAAAAGAACTCAGGACACGGATTGCCATGCGTCCTGACCCCAGGGTGCTTGCAACTCCTGAAGACTCTATTTCTATAATTGAAGAAGTTGTTCCAAAAGAATCCGTAATCTCGAGCTACTATTTTGACCCCGATTCCGGAGAAGTGATCATCGAAGCCGAAAAGCCTGGGCTTGTAATAGGAAAGCATGGCGCAACCCTGAGAGAGATTACAAAGCAGATCGGCTGGATTCCCAAAGTTGTCCGGACTCCTCCTATTAAGTCCCGTACAGTGAAAAACATCAGGGAGTTCATGAGGAACAACCTCAAAGAAAGAAAAGAAATCCTGAAAACCGTGGGGAGGAAAATTCACAGGGAGTGTACCTCAAAAGACCAGTGGGTAAGGGTTACAGCCCTCGGGGGATGTAAAGAAGTGGGTCGAAGCTGTTTTTTGCTTTCTACTCCAGAGTCCAGAATCCTGATTGACTGCGGAGTCAATGTAGGTTCTGACGAAAACATGACACCTTTCCTCTACGTTCCTGAAGTTTTTCCATTAAGCTATATAGATGCTGTAATAGTTACCCATGCACACCTTGACCATCAGGGACTTGTTCCCCTGCTTTTCAAATATGGGTACGAAGGGCCTGTCTACTGTACGCCTCCAACAAGAGACCTTATGGTGCTGCTCCAGCTCGACTACATTGACGTGGCGGCTAAAGAAGGAAAGAAGAGCCCCTATGAATCAGGGATGATAACAAAGACCCTCAAACACACCATACCTCTGGACTATGAGGAAGTAACAGACATCGCCCCTGACATTAAACTGACTTTCCACAATGCAGGTCATATCCTGGGCTCGGCAATTTCCCACTTCCACATAGGAGACGGGCTCCATAATGTGGTCTTTACGGGAGACTACAAATATGAGAAAACCAGGCTTTTCGATCCTGCTGTCAACAAGTTCCCCAGAGTAGAAACAGTCATCAGCGAAGCTACTTATGGGAATTCTAACGCATTCCAGCCTGCACTTAAGGACGCTGAAAAGCACCTGCAGATGGTTGTTAAGAATACAGTTGAGCGCGGAGGAATTGCACTTATCCCTGCTTTTGCAGTGGGCAGAAGCCAGGAAGTTATGATCGTGCTCGAAGAGTCCATCAGGAAAGGGATTATCCCTGAAGTCCCGGTCTACCTTGACGGAATGATCTGGGAAGCTACTGCAATCCATGCGACTCACCCTGAATACCTTAATAACGACCTGAGGAAACTGATCTTCCAGAAAGGCCAGAACCCCTTCCTATCCGAATGCTTCAAACCGGTTGACTCCCATGAGGCACGCCAGAAGATAATTCAGAACCCTCACCCCTGTGTAGTTATTTCAACCTCGGGCATGATGAACGGAGGACCTGTTATGGACTATTTCAGGGCCTTTGCCGATGACCCACGCAACACTCTTGTGTTTGTAGGTTACCAGGCTGACGGAACTGTAGGGCGCAGGATCCAGAAGGGATGGAAGGAAATCCCCATGACAGGAAAGAACGGAAGCAACGAAATCCTGAAAATGAACATGGAAGTACAGGTAGTAGATGGCTTCTCAGGCCACTCGGACAGAAGGCAGCTTATGGATTATGTTAAGAGAATGCAGCCCCGTCCGGAAAGAGTGTTCACAGAACACGGAGACGAAAAAGCCTGCGTGGATCTGGCAAGCTCCATTTACAAGAAACTTAAGATCGAGACACGTGCTCTCACAAACCTCGAAACCGTAAGGCTACTGTGACCCCCAGGGGGGCCACAATACTTTTTTTAAGAAAAAAATGTTATTAAAAAGAATAGTAGAAATATAGTCGAGAAAAATTAATAGTGAGATAAGACTTTACGAAACTTTTTTATTCCCCGTGCCCTGGAGCAAATTCAGGACTGAGAAGAGGCTCAAGGCTAAGAAGATGTTCCATTAGCATTTTGTGGTCGCCTACCACCAGATCTGCCCTATCAAGCTCTGAAGGCTCTACATATGTGGGGACTCCGATACAGTAAATATCAGCCTTTTTTGCGGCTTCTACGCCCAGAACAGCGTTCTCTATCACGACACATTCATTTTTCCCGACCTTAAGAAGCTCAACTGCCTTCAGGAAAGGGTCCGGATGGGGCTTGGAATTAAGCACGTCATCTCCAGTGACCACGGCATCAAATATTCCGGGAAAGAGCTGGTCAAGGATTCCGTTAACTATAAGGCGGTCCGAGCCTGAGACTACCGAGAGCAGGAAATGTACCTTAAGCATTTCGAGACATTCTTTCATCCCATCGAAAGCCTTCAGTTCGAAAATTCGTTTGAACTCCTGCCTGTAAATTGCGGTGATCGTTTCAAAATCAAAAGCTTCGGGCTCTTTTCTGGCTTTTCTGATAAGTAGGGGGAGACCGTTCCTGGGGTTTGAACCCTCGATTGCATAGATATCCTCGTCCCGGATTTCCATACCCATATCAAGAAAAGCTTTTTTCCAGGCTGCTGCATGGAAAGGCATGGAGTCTACGAGAACACCATCCATATCAAAAATTAATGCTTTTAACACTTTTCTGGCTCCTGAACCGAAATAAATGGAAAATATTAGAAATGGGAACTATTTTGGAAGATTTGATAAAGTTAATGAATAATTTATGAATCTTCCTGAGTGCAGTTTGGTAAGGAGTTAAGGTAAGGTACTTAAAGTAAAAATGGTTTTGCAGTCTTAAAGCTTTCCCGGCATCCCCTGAAGAATAGGCAAATAATAAAGATTTAGTTAAAGTGGCAAGAAACTTTTATAATACGATTTTGAAAAAGTTTTAAATCTCCTTATAATTCCCTGATAAAAGGAAACAGATTATTCAGAAGGTGTAAACTGAATAAAATAATTAAGTGGTTTTGGAGCAAATAATCTCAGGGGATAATCAGAAAATTCAGGAGATTTAACTTAAATTTATATAAACACTTATGTGCAGTTATTCCTTACCACTGGAAAAAATAAGCAAGAGCCTTAAAATCTTCGAAAGATACCGAAAAAGTTTTTAAGATGAGAATTCTACTTAAAAGTAATAATATAAACACTTTCATTAAATTGAAAGTATCCCAGTTTGGAAGTCTCAAAGAAAACGTAGCATAGAGGCTATATTTACAATAATTAAAGGAGATCAGGGCAGCAAAATAACAGGTAAGAAAGAAAATAAAAATTGCCCTGACATGCGAGATCGGGATAGCTTTCCTGACAAACGAGACTTTCGAGAAAGTTTTAGGTTACTGTATATAAACATTATGTAAGTTTTCTGCATCTTCGCCCTGAGAATTCGGGCGTGAAGGCAGAAAAAAGTAAAATATATGAAATTGATGGGTGGCATATTTAAACTTCATATACAATTTAAGAACACTGTTTAAATATGTCCGAAATGTTTAAGTTTAGTAGAGCACCAACTTATTAAAGATAACGGATGAAAATCTTTTAGAAGGTTTTTACAGGTTATCCCCAATTCAAACTGAATATAACCAAAAATTTGCCCCCCGATATAGAGGGTGGGGAGTCAAAGGAAAAAATAAAGCTACCATTATAAACGAAATCCAGCCGAGGGGATAAATTGCAATCTATAGTACAGGAAGCAATGAAATTCAGCGAAAAAGAGAAGGAATTCCGAAAAACTTCCTCCTCCGATGAAGACTTCGAAGAATTCGGGCAGCCGAGAATTATGATTGTAGGATGCGGTGGTGCAGGAAACAATACCGTAAACCGGCTCTACAACATAGGGATCGAAGGTGCAGAAACAGTATGTATCAATACAGATAAGCAGCACCTTGACAATATAAGGGCTGACAAGAAGATCCTTGTAGGAAAAACCCTCACAAGAGGCCTGGGAGCAGGCGGCTATCCTGAAACCGGAAAGAAAGCCGCAGAACTTGCGAGAGGCACCCTTGAAGAAGTTTTAAAGAATGTCGACCTTGTATTCATTACAGCAGGCCTTGGAGGAGGCACGGGAACAGGAGTTGCACCCGTAGTTGCAGAGGTTGCAAAAGAACAGGGAGCAATCGTCGTAGGGATGGTTTCAAGCCCCTTCAGGGTAGAAAGAGCCCGCGTATTCAAAGCAGAAGAAGGACTTGAAGACCTGCGCAGAGCAGCAGACACAGTAATTGTCCTGGATAACAACAGACTGCTTAACTACGTACCTAACCTTCCGATTGACCAGGCTTTCTCAGTAATGGACCAGTTAATTGCCGAAACCGTGAAAGGAATAACTGAAACCATTACAGTGCCCTCTCTGATCAACCTTGACTACGCCGATATCAGGACCATTATGAGCTGCGGCGGGGTTGCCGTAATGCTTGTTGGAGAATCCAAGAGCCAGGACAAGAGCACGGAAGTCGTGCGGACTGCCTTAAACCACCCCCTGCTTGATGTTGATTACAAGGGTGCAACCGGAAGCCTCGTCCATGTAACAGGCGGGCCTGACCTGAGCCTGAAAGAAGCCGAGGAAATTGCCTCTATGCTTACCTATGAACTTTCCCCAAGTGCCAATGTAATATGGGGAGCAAGGATCAGGGACGATTATGAAGGCAAGGTCCGGGTAATGGCAATCATGACAGGCGTCCAATCTGCCCAGATCCTGGGCCCTCAGGCGGGAGCTGGAATCCTGGAGTCCAGAACCGAAGCTGAGCCTATCCAGGAACAGAGATTCGGAAGAATGTCCACTGGCAGAAGAGGAGAAACTACAGGACATCTCAGAAAAAAGCTCGACGAATCGATTATTGATTTCATAAATTAAAACAGGTTCAGGCAAAAGCCCGGACCCGCAGGTTTCCGGGCTCCCCTCAGGTTATTCTCCGGATTTTTCCGGAGAGCAATCAGAGATTTATGGAAGGAAGCTTCCTCAAGGCAGGTAGCTCGGGTTTTTCCTGACCGGATACTCATTTTTTGAAGTGGTTATCGAACAGATACTCTTTTTTATTAGCGATTCTATTTAAAAAATATGGAAATTTTGATTGCAACAGGACGGCTTGCGGAAAATACTGTGAGGAAAGCAGCTGGAGAAAAAGCAGACGTCCTTGTAGCAGATATCGACATTGCCGCATTTATAACCCCTAAAAAGCTCATGAATGCCTGTCTAGAAGCAGGAATTTCAAACAGGTATGACCTTATTCTGCTTCCCGGGCTTGTAGCGGGGGACTTTTCAAAGGCTTCGGAAGAACTGGGCTGCAGAATCCGGCTGGGCCCAAAACACGCCTATGACCTCAGTTTCGTGCTCCATTTTGCAGAAGAAGTTGAGTTTTCCGAAAAAGTTCCGGCCTGTGAACTTCTCGCAGATGTGCGAAAGGAGATGGCTCTTGAGCTGATCAGGAAAGCCGAAGAGGAAGCCCACCCACCCCTTGCCCTCAGAGGGGTAAAGCTAGGAGGGGATTCCCGCATGAAGGTCATGGGGGAGATTGTCGGAGCAGCGGAAATGGACCCTGCAGACCTGGAGATAAGAATCGAAGCTTTTATCGCCCGTGGAGCAGATATTATCGACATAGGAGCTACACTTAACACCCTTCCGGAACAGGTTAGGAGAACAGTATCCCTTGCGAAAGCCCTCACATGCGTCCCGATAAGTATCGATACGCTTGACCCTGAGCTGATAAAAGAAGGAATAGCAGCAGGAGCAGACCTTGTTCTGAGCCTGAATGGCACGAACATGGAAACTGCAGGTCCGGTAGTTGCAGGAGCAGGCGTTGCAGCAGTTGTAATTCCCGATGAAGGAAACAGTCTGGAAAGCCTGGTAAGAAATATCGAAGCTGCCCGCAGGCTTGGGATTGAAAAGATCATAGCTGACCCTGTCCTTGACCCTATAGGCCACAATATAACAGAATCTATTGTACGCTACCATGAGTTTCACAGGAGGTATCCTGAGGTTCCGTTATTCTTCGGAGCTGGAAATGTAACGGAACTCATGGATGTGGACACCATAGGGGTAAATGCCACACTCTGCGGAATAGGGGCAGAAGCAGGAGCAAGCATCCTTTTTACCCCCGAATACAGCGACAAAGCCCGGGGTTCCATAAGAGAGCTGAAAAAAGCCTCTGAGATGATGCAGCTTTGCAGGATAAGGGAAAGTTCTCCAAAGGACCTTGGAATTGACCTTCTCTGCATAAAGGAAAAAAGAAGGCGCCCTGAAAACCCCCTCCCTGAAAAAGTAATCATGGCCAGAGCTTCGAAGAACTGGCGTGTAGACCCTGCAGGTCCCATTCGAGTCCGGATTGTGCCGGATAGAATAAGCGGAAACGGCGGATTGATTGTGGCTGAACACGAGAAAACCGCAGTTGCAGGAGAGAGTGCCAGGGAAGTTATGGACACGCTGCTCGAACTTGAGCTGGTTTCGCGCCTGGACCATGCTGCATACCTTGGAAGAGAACTGGAAAAAGCCGAACTTGCCCTGCGCTTTAACCGGAGTTATGCCCAGGATGATGTATTCTGAGCACACTGGAAGGCAGACAAAATAGCGATGTGAGAAAATGAAACTCGAAAATGAAGATAAGCAGTCAATCTTTGAGATAGTGGCAGCCCGCTATTTCACAACACAGAACTGGAAATGGGTAAACCTGAGGAAAGACCTCAATAAAATCATCAAATCCTATGAGGAATTGAATGAACAGTATGCCTCTTACTCTTATGTGAGCCGGGACTGGTATGTGGAAAATATGGGATCAAGGAACATCCATATGTGCAATACATGGGATGAGCTTAAGAACCTGGTTGCCTTCCTCAACACCCATGGAAAGACCTTTAACTTCCTTGTGAACACGGGAAACAGGAAGTCATTCTGTATCGTAAGCGACTCAAGAGACCTGAATGAGACCCAGGCACATGCAATCAAAGAAATACAGAAACTGGGTTACAACACCTTTGTGTTCCTTGCTACAGTTCCTGATGAAATAGAATTCCAGCTGCTTCAAGTAAGGGGAGTTAACTAAACTCTCCTTACCGACAAAGAACCGGGCTTCAAAAGACAGATTTTCTTCTTCCTTTACATAAGGTCTTTTTTATTTCATTCCAAACATAAAGTGAACTACCCCACCGATCGGGCTGATGCCCCCGAGGAAGGGGACTTACAACTGTGCCTCCGCACTCCCTTTATTCCGTGTTTTCAGTGTGTTCAGTGGTTTCAGTGTTTTCAGTGGTTTATATATTCGTTTGAGATTAGGTGACTGCTCCCCTCATTAAAATGAGGGTCATCTATCGGTTTTACGAACAGACTGCAATCCCAGTCTGAGAATATTGATAGAAGCATTAAGATCACGGTCAATAGACAGACCACAGAAAGGACACTTATGAGTTCTTTCTGACAGATCTTTTTCTACCAACATACCACAATTTGAACACAACTTTGAAGTATTCTTAGGATCAACAAGTATTACTTTTCTACCAGCGTTCTCAGCTTTGTAGGAAGTATAAGTTACAAGTTTACCCCAGGCTGCATCAAGGATATGCTTTGCCAGATTGTGATTTTTTGACATGTTCTTAATGTTAAGATCTTCAAAACAGATTGTACCGTAATTATCAACGAGATTTTTGCTGAGTTTTTGAACGAAATCTTCTCTTTTGTTAGAAATGCGTTCGTGTACTCTACATAACGATTTATTCAATTTAGCTCTTTCAGGAGTTCCTTTTTCAGTTTTGGAAAAACTTCTCTGAACTTTAGCCAGAGCCTTTTCTTCTTGAATGTAGAATCTCGGATTTGGAATGTAAGTTCCATTCGATAAAGTTGCAAAAGAGAGGATTCCAACATCAATACCTACTGACTTATCAGAATATTCAAGTGGTTGATAAGTTTCAATATCAGTGAGGATTGATACGAACCATTTTCCGGTTGAAGTTCTCCTGATAGTTAAGCGTTTAATATTACCATCAAGTGGTCTATGCATTTTGATTTTTATGTCTCCGATTTTGGAGAGGGTTAACATATTACCATTTAAGGAGAATCCAGATTGTAGGTAAGTAATACTGTCATACCAGCCTTTACCTTTAAATCGTGGATATCCCGCTTTCTCTCCTGCTTTAACTCTACGGAAAAAAGCTTGAAAGGCAAGATCTACACGCATAGTTACATCTTGAAGAGTATGAGAATGAACATTTTTAAGTTCTGGTTTACCTTTTTTCCAGATAGGGATCATTTTCTTAGAATCGTAATAACTGATTTTTTTTTGTTCAGATTCCCATGCATTTTTTCTTAATGCCAAAGTTTCATTATATACCCATCTACACAGTTCCAAAGTAGAATTCAGCTTTGTAACTTGTGATTTTGTTGGATAGATTCTATAACGAGTTACTTTAGGCATAATAAGGAATTAGGCAATTTGACTTAAATAAATATTACTATGTCGAAGTTGACGGGTTGTATCCCACCATTGAAATGGCGGGGATTAGCCCTTATTGCTCCTAAAGATTTAGTTCCATAATTTGGAATCGATGCACTGGAAGAAAAGGCATATTCTTCTGATACTCAAAAAAGGGCAATACGAAACACAGGAAATAGACAACCTACCACAGATTTAAGCAAAAGAAACCACTGGAAAAGAAGAACAGAGGAAGCAAGGCTAAAAGAACAGAGGAAGCAAGGCTAAAAGAACAGAGGAAACAAGGCTAAAAAGAAAAAAGAAAAAAGAAGGGAAAAAGTTAGGAAATCACATAAACAAGGGTGCAAACACAACAGCCACAATGCTCATGAGCTTAATGAGGATGTTGATTGCAGGACCTGCTGTATCCTTGAAAGGATCACCTACAGTATCGCCGGTTACACCTGCTTTGTGGGCATCAGAACCTTTTCCGCCGAAGTTTCCGAGTTCAATGTATTTCTTTGCATTGTCCCACGAACCTCCTGCATTAGACATTGTGATTGCAAGCATGAAACCTGAAACCACGGAACCTGCAAGGAGTCCGCCAAGAGCCCCGGGGCCAAGCACAAGTCCGACTAAAAGGGGTGCAACAACGGCAAGGACTCCGGGTGCAACCATCTCTTTAAGAGCAGAGTGTGTTGAGATTGCAATACATTTACTGTAATCCGGATCAGCTTTGCCTTCCATCAAACCTTTAATCTCTTTAAACTGTCTCCTCACTTCAACCACCACTTCACCTGCCGCATTTCCGACAGCCAGAATGGTCATTGATGAGAAGAGGAAAGGAAGCATTGCACCTATAGTAAGCCCGATGAATACATTCGGATTCATAACATCGATAGCATCGAGACCCACTGCAATACCATATGAAGCAAAGAGGGCAAGTGCAGTAAGAGCTGCGGAACCAATTGCGAAACCTTTACCCATAGCTGCCGTAGTGTTTCCTACCGCATCAAGAGTATCGGTAATCTGGCGCACCTCTTTCTTCTGGTGAGACATCTCTGCAATGCCTCCTGCGTTATCAGCTACGGGGCCGTATGCATCGACTGAGAGAGAGATCCCGAGCGTTGCAAGCATTCCGACAGCTGCAATAGCTATGCCATAGAGGCCGGCGAGCTGGAACGAAATATAGATTGCAGCACTGATGATAATAACAGGCCAGATAGTTGATTCCATCCCTTTTGAAAAACCTGTGATGATGTTTGTAGCTGAGCCTGTCTGACAGGAATTTGCAACCCTGAGAGTCGGCTTTTTATCATACGATGTGTAGTACTCCGTAATCTGCCCGATGAGGAAACCTGCAACAAGCCCTGCAACGGTTGCAAAGAATACGTTCAGCCCGTACTCTCCAAGAAGCTGGCCTGTAACGAAGTATGAAGCAATGACAGTAAGAACGATTGCAGCAATCAACCCCATATTAAATGCCATGTGGATTGCTGAAGACTCGGTCTTGTTTGTACGGACAAAAAAAGTACCGATAATAGATGCAAGAATTCCAACAGCTGAAATAACCAGCGGAACTAGAACAACGTTCTGAACCGGGATGCCAGGGAAAGTAGTTGCTGCTGTTGATGCTGCAAGAAGCATCGTTGCAAGGATTGAGCCTACATATGATTCATAGAGGTCAGCCCCCATTCCGGCAATGTCTCCGACATTATCTCCGACATTGTCAGCAATTACAGCAGGGTTTCTCGGGTCATCTTCCGGGATCCCGGCTTCGACCTTGCCTACAAGGTCTGCACCGACATCAGCAGCTTTGGTAAATATCCCGCCGCCTACGCGAGCAAAGAGAGCGATAGAAGAAGCTCCGAGTGAAAAACCCGCAACAATGTTCACGGTGGTGAGCAGACCCAGATCTAAGGCACTTGAAAGAATTATAAATGAAACAGACAGCCCAAAAAGACCAAGACCTACAACACTCATCCCCATAACGGCACCTGATGCAAATGAAACCTTGAAAGCAGGACCAATACCCCTTGTGGCAGCATTTGTGGTCCGCCCATTCGCAATAGTAGCCGTAAGCATCCCTGCATATCCAGCTGTTGCGGAAAGCACTGCACCAAAAACAAAACATGCTGCAGTGAGAACTCCGTTAGGCAGAATTAATGCAATTACAATTGCAAGGAAAACGACAAAAACAGCGATTGCACGATATTGCCTGTTAAGATAGACCATGGCTCCATCGTGAATTAACGCAGTAATTTTCTTAATAAGATCATTACCTTCGCCTTCGTTTTGGACGTTTTTGTAGGAGATACCTGCAAAAATCAGACCAATAAGAGCACATATTGGTGCAAGGTAGATTAACATATCCATAATTTCAACCATCCTACCAGAAAACACATCCGGAACATTTCAATAAAGATATCCTCAGAAGTATTTTTGTGATAATAGATGGGTCTTTGTATATAAATTGATACTGGATTTTCCATTGAAACTCTGGAGAAACTGAGAATTCAGCCCACGCACAACAAAAATATTTCATTGCGAATTGACACGTTGTTACAATTTTATATAAATCTACTCGACAGTAATATTCCGCCGGTCTTATAGATTAGACTTTTCCTTCTTTTTTGTTATCGATTTGTTTTTTTAGACAACTCCTGTGATTTAGACGACTTTTGCTGGTTAAACAGTCCAATTATTCAGGCGATTCATCCTGGTTAAACAACTCTTACTGATACAGGAGACCTCTGGGAGTTAAACGGTCAAACGGTCCCTGCTCATATCTGGGTCCGACCCATTTATCTCAGGGCAAAAACCCGGGGTTCTCCCTCGCCAGATGAATACGGAAACTTATTACCTTGTTAGTAGAATAAATATATATCCAAATTAGATGAGCAAAAGGAAAAGATGGTCTCTTCGTTCACATTTCCAGTCTTATCCACTATTTCTTTATAAGAATTATAGCCGGAACTGAGAGTGTCAAAAAAATTACCGAAAAAGATGCAGGAAAAAATCACTGGTTTCTCCGGAGATTATATTCAGAAAACCCTTATCAAACCCTCTTTTTGCCCCCTGACATGCCCCCCTCGATCCTGCAGATTTGAATTTTATTAATATCAATTATAGGAAAAAAATGGTCGTATTTTAGGGAGTTGAAAGGGACCTTTGATGAGGCAAAGGAGCGCAAACGTTTATATAAAAAATAACTATTTACGCTGTCATCGAAGATGAGGCTTTACCAATTCAAAATAATATTTTAGAATTAATACTAGATTGATATGTAAAAATCGTTATAAAATAAAAATAAATACATGTTGGAGATAATGAGAGAGATTGAAGCTAAAGGATAGGAACTCTGAAAAGGAATTATAAAAAAATGATAATGTGAAAGGGTATCAAAACCAAAGGATAGGAAATTTATGGAAGGTTTAATATTTATTGCTCCTTTAGCAGGCATTATAAGTTTGGTCTTCGCTGCTTTTTTCGCAAAAAGCGTCCTGAAAGAAGATACCGGCAATGAGAAAATGCAGGAAATAGCCGGTGCAATTCAGGAAGGGGCTATGGCTTATCTAAATCGCCAGTACAAAACGATTGCAGTAGTTTCGATCATTCTCGCGTTCCTGATTCTTATTTTGCTCGATGATGGGCTGAAAATGGCCATAGGATTCCTGGCAGGTGCCATAAGTTCGGCTGCTGCCGGTTATATAGGAATGAGCGTCTCAGTCAGGGCAAACGTCCGGACTGCTCATGCTGCATCAAACGGAATTGAAAAAGCCATGTCAGTTGCATTCCGCGGGGGGGCTGTAACAGGACTTGCAGTGGTAGGACTTGCACTGCTCGGGACAAGTGGCTTTTACATCCTCTATGGGAACGTTGACTTAGTTGTCGGATTTGGTTTCGGAGCCAGCCTTATCAGCCTTTTTGCCAGGGTTGGCGGAGGAATCTTTACAAAAGCTGCAGATGTAGGGGCAGACCTCGTAGGCAAGATCGAAGCCGGGATCCCGGAAGACGATCCCAGGAATGCAGGAGTTATTGCCGACAATGTGGGTGACAATGTGGGCGACTGCGCAGGGATGGGGGCAGACCTCTTTGAGACGTATGTGGTTACTTCTCTGGCTGCCATGCTACTCGGTTCCCTTGTTATCGGCACTTACGAAAACGCCATACTCTACCCGCTGATACTGGGTTCTGTCGCAATCTTTGCATCCATCATATCTGTCTTCTTTGTGAAGATAGGAAAAGAAGGGAAGATCATGCAGGCTCTCTACAAGGGCGTAGGCGGCTCTGCAATTATCAGCCTGGTTGCTTTCTATTTCGTAACCAACTCCCTTATGGGTGACATCAGATTTTTCTATGCCACTATCGTAGGCATCGTTATCACGGTGCTTATGGTGATGATTACGGAATACTACACTTCCACAAGCTACAGACCAGTAAAAACAATCGCAGCTGCTTCAGAAACAGGGGCTGCAACCAATATTATTTCAGGGTTATCAATAGGCTTCGAAAGCACGCTCGTGCCTACTGTAATAATTGTGATAGGTATACTTACTTCGTACTTTATCGTGGGAGGAGCAGCAGACGCGGGGATAGGGCTCTACGGAATTGCCATCGCTGCCGTTGCAATGCTCTCAACCACAGGTATGATAGTTGCTCTGGACTCTTATGGCCCTATTACGGATAACGCCGGTGGAATTGCCCAGATGGCAAACCTTCCAGCTAAGGTCAGAAAAGTCACGGATGCCCTTGATGCCGTGGGAAACACCACAAAAGCGGTTACCAAAGGATATGCAATAAGCTCTGCAGCTCTGGGTGCACTTGCTCTCTTTGCAGACTACCGCAACAAGGTAAACCTTAATGGACAGTCCCTGAACCTCGACGACCCTGTGGTGCTTGCAGGACTTCTTCTCGGAGCACTGCTGCCGTTCATATTCAGTGCAGTTACGATGAGCGCGGTGGGAAAAGCTGCTTTTGAGGTTGTAAATGAGGTCCGCAGGCAGTTTAGGGAGATCCCTGGAATTATGGAAGGGACAGCTAAGCCAGAATACGGACGCTGTGTTGACATAGTAACAAAAGCAGCTATCCATGAGATGGCAATGCCCGGTTTCCTTGCCGTAATTGTGCCTCTGCTTGTGGGGTTCATCCTTGGCCCGAAAGCACTTGCAGGGCTTCTCATAGGGCTTATTATAGTCGGGTTTATGCTCGCCCTCCTGATGGATAATGGAGGAGGAGCCTGGGACAACGCAAAAAAACTGATTGAAGATGGAAATCACGGAGGAAGGGGCTCAGAAGCTCATAAAGCTGCAGTAGTCGGGGATACCGTAGGTGACCCTTTCAAAGACACTGCTGGGCCTGCCCTTAATGCCCTGATCAAAGTTGTGAATATGGTGGCAATTCTCTTCTCATCCCTTATAATACACAGCGGCCTCTTCTAAGGGAAGAGAAGGATCTGGAATCCCTTAATCCGGGAATCCATTTCCCCAATTTCACATTTCATTTTTATCCTGGTTTTTTATTTTATCGGATGATCCGCTTTTTCAGGCAATTTCCCCTTAAAAACAGACTCGTTTTTTTAAGTACACCCCATGAATCAAATTATATTTTTCAATCAGTTTTCCTGCAAAAATAATCTGTATTATAGAATGGCATACTCATGTTTTTATAGATGAATAGAAATTTTTCAGAGAATTTTACATTTATAGACTAAATTTATTCCAATATAAGAAGAGATTAAAGTTGTCCATTATGGGATAAATAGTCATTATAGAGAAGAATATGACTTAAAAAATACTCAAACATGACCAGAAAAATAGAAAAGATAATATAATAGGTAATATAATAGGTAATCTCATAATATTATGAATAAAAATATGATTTAAATTAAAATATGAAAAGAGTTAAGGAATTAATAAACGTTTAGAAATAAAATAAGTTATGAAGGTGAGATTCGCAGGTGAAAATGCCAAATAAAAGTGCCAAAGTGCCCTGTAATTACACATTTGATAGTTCAGCAGATGGCACGAAACAAATCACCGCGAAATAATAGAAAAGATAAAAGAAGGAAATTAGACCTACCTAAAAGATCCGCAAAAGCAGCAGAAAAGTAACTGAGTCTGGAAAGAAACAGAAAAAAGAGCTGCATAATTAGAAATAAGTTAGAAGTAGTGTGAGCGGGTTGGGGAGTGGGGGGTCATATGGGGAGTGGGGGGTATGGTATGTGAAAAAAGTTTCCCGCTCACATTACTCACATAACCCCTATTCAAAGTAATTATATAAATAGCTATGCATTTCTTTCTAGTTAAATATAATAGAGAAAATATCGGGACTATGCGGCCCATGAAAAACAACATCAAGAGCCATTTTTAAAAAAAATTGATGGGCCAATTTAGGTGAATTTATTTTATATAATTGTTGACTATTGATTGTGTTTTATTCATTTCTCCCCGGTTAGTAACCATACAGCCAATTTTCACCAAAATCGAGATCAATCGACTTGTTTTTACAGGCTGAATAGTTATAGGAGATCAGGTAAGAACATTATATAGAATTTTATATTTATATAATATATTTAACAGATGTTTAAGAGAAGAACCCGTAAATATTGAAAAAGGAATAACAGGTTTCAGGAGAGTAGTCACGATAAAAAACTTATACGAGATTGCGAGTTTTAAATTCTATGAACCCTGAGAGGCGTTTGATTTATATTGCAGTTTTTGCAATTATGGGGCTTTCCAATGCTGTAATCCCCATCCTCCCAGAACTTGCAGCCCGCTATCACAGTACGTATGGAGAATTTGCATCAAGCCTGCTCTTTTCAGGGTACTTTCTGGGAGCCCTTGCAACAATGCTTCCCTTCGGGATTCTGGCTGACAGATTCGAAAACTTCAGGTTAATAGGACTTGGCATTATCCTTACAGCCATCTCAGGGCTAATTATCCTTTTCTCCGAAAACCTGTGGGTCCTTCTGATTTCCAGGTTTATGGAAGGCTCTGCCTGCGGAGCTTTTTTTCCTGCAGCCTTTTCTACACTTTCAAAGTGTAAAGATCCAGGACGGTGCATGGGAGAATTCACCTTTCTATTCAATGCAGGGCTGGCTTCGGGAGCTTTATTCTCAGGACTGCTGGCAGATATCTACCTTAAAGGTGCCATCCTTATATTCACTTTTATGGCTTTACTTTCGGTTATCCCTCTTCTTCCCAGGCACAGAGAGCTCATTAACCTGAAAGGAACGGGAGGAAGATCAGATTTACTGCCAGGTCCGGGTTCTCTCAAAGACCATTTCAAACATTCTTTCGGCGAAGTTGCAGGGCTTCTTAACCGCCACAATTCAGGGATATGGCTGAGTTCTTTTTTGCTCAACGGAGCAATAGGAGTTCTTATAGCCTACTACCCTGATTACAGTTTAGGAGTCCTGACAAAAGCCCAGCTTGGAAGCGCTATTGCGAGCCTATATATCTGCGCCATGATCACTTCTCTTCTGGTTGGGCGTTTTAGAGTCAAGGAAAAGACAATCATCCGGATAGGATTATCATTTTCTGCCCTTGGCGCCCTTTTTGCTATCAAATACCCCTTTCTGGGTTTTTCAAGCCTCGGGGGAGGATCAGGAATTGCAATGGTAGGTTTTGCCCTGGCTGTTGCAAGAATGGATACAGATAAAGGTCTTGCAATGGGGCTTTTTAACACAACCATATATGCAGGCCTTTCCTTGCTTCCGATCGCTGCAGGGCTCCTTACAGGTATCCTGAGCTTTGAAAAAATATTTGTCGCAACTGGTTGTA
The DNA here is from genome assembly GCF_000979295.1 of Methanosarcina sp. 1.H.T.1A.1. Lineage (NCBI taxonomy): Archaea > Methanobacteriati > Methanobacteriota > Methanomicrobia > Methanosarcinales > Methanosarcinaceae > Methanosarcina > Methanosarcina sp. 1.H.T.1A.1. Next base: position 23,835 of record NZ_JJQY01000160.1, read on the forward strand.
TCCTGGCAGGAACCCTTCTATTAGAAAACTGAAAGATAGTCCCCACATTCAAATGTATTCACATTCAAATGTATCCACATTCAAATGTATCCACATTCAAATGTATCCACATTAAGATGTATCCACATTAAGATGTATCCACATTAAGATCTTTGGAAGGCGCTTCCCGGACGGTGGTACCACTATCCCCTAAAAAAGATGAAAAAATTCATAATAAGAACCAGAAAGAAATAGATCCCTGAGAAACCAGAAATATCTGAAGCTTGCAGGAAAATAAGATTGTGGAAAGTAGAATTATAGAAAATTAAATAACTGGTCAGACACACAGAACAGAAAAAAACCATGAACTCGAAAAAACTCATACTCTACTCTTCAGTCTTTGCGATCCAGGGCCTTTCTAATGCAGCAATTCCCGTCCTTCCCGAGCTTGCGGGAGAGGGAAACGCGAGCCCTGCTGTCTCAAGCCTGCTTTATTCCGGATATTTTATAGGGGCTTTTCTTACACTACTTCCATTCGGAATCCTTGCAGACAGGATAGGAAACCTGAAGGTAGCAGGCCTGGGAATTATACTTACTGTTATTTCGGGGCTTTTTATTTCATTTTCTGACAACCTGTGGATTCTCGGCACCTCAAGATTCGTAGAAGGTATGGGCTGCGGGGCTTTTTTTCCTGCGGCTTATTCCATGCTTGCGGAATGGAAAGACAGCCAGCGAAGTCTGGGAGAATTTAATTTTCTGTTAAATGCCGGACTGGCTGCAGGAGTTTTTTTCTCCGGAATGCTTGCGGAAATGGGAATCAAAACTGCAATAAATATCTTTACCATTCTCGCGGGTTTTTCCTTTGCCTCAATTCTCCCGGAAGCCTGGAAACTGATATCTTCAGGCAGCTCTGGCTGGAAGAAGAAAAAATCCGGCGCCTCAAACAGTAAAGAATCTTCAGGAGAGCAAACTGAGACCTTAATGCCCTTCGAACCTGCCGGACACCGGAAAAAAGCCCGGAAAGCGTTTTCTGAAAGCGGCTTCTGGAAGATATGGGGAATTTCAGTCCTCCTCTACGGAGCCACCGGCCTGTTGACTTCAAACTATCCGGACTACAGTGCGGACTTCCTGACAAAACCGGAGCTGGGGCTTGCAATTTCAGCCTCATATATAGCTGCAATGTTGAGTTCCCTGGCTGCAGGGAGAGCAAGCGCGGATTATAAGAAAATAATCAGGACAGGAATAGTCCTTGCAGCTGTAGGTGTTCTGCTCTCCATAAAAGCACCTCTGCTGGCATTCTTATTTATTGGTGCAGGGGGAGGGGCTGCAGTGATAGGGCTTGTTACTGCCGTATCCAGGATAAGTTCGAGTGGATTTGCAATGGGGATCTTTAATACAGGAATTTACGCAGGCCTCGGGCTGGTACCGGTTTTTGGAAGTTTATTTATAGATCCTTTAGGCTATGAAACGGTGTTTCTCGGAAGCTCTCTGGTGCTTCTTATGATGCTTTGCATAAAGTTTGAATAAAAACCGTAAAGACCAGGCAAAAGCCATAAGAATCAGATAAAAACTTTTAAGGGAGATTAAATATCCTGTAGCAAATATCCTGCAGCAGGAACCTCTGAGGACCCACAGAAGCTTTAAAAAGCTCAAAAACCCTATCCTATGAATAACCGTACCCTTTTGAAATCAGGTGATTGATTGAAAATAAAGGCAAGAGTTCAGCTGAGGAAAAATGCAAAGAACAAGATGTTAAAAGACCTTGAATCCGCCTTCGGTGAAGAGATGGCAGATCTGGAAAACAAAACTCTGGAAAAGGTTACTCTGGATGAATATTCCCTTATCCTTGTGGAAGGCAGACCTCTTCTGTTTGAAATAGAGGGGACTCTTTTCCCTACAGTCCGCGGAGCTCTTGAGATGGGGCTACAGAAACGTCTTGTTGTTGTAGACAAAGGAGCTATTCGTTTCGTTTCAAACGGAGCGGATATTATGGCCCCGGGTATCCTGGAAGCTGACCCCGAAATAAAAGAAGGGGATCTCGTAATTATAGTTGAAGAGACACACAGAAAACCTCTTGCCATAGGAAAAGCCCTTATGGAAGGGCAACAGATGGTTGATGCAGATTCAGGAAAAGCCATAAAGTCAATAACCTATGTAGGAGACAAACTCTGGAATTTTGAGTTATGAGGGAGCTCATAAGAGGGACCCTGTTTGAGAGAAAATGTCCCTGTAGCAAACGGAAAAATTCCTGAACAGAAGCTGGTAACCAGTGTGGCTTTATAATAGCAAAATTAATTAATATAGATCCCAATATAGGACAGTACTATCC